>NZ_LAJX01000289.1 GCF_000963695.1 Methylocucumis oryzae | reverse complement strand
TGTAATACCAGCGAGCCAACTGACGGGGCTAGTAAGCTTAAGGTCGTCAGTAATTTATCTGCTTCATGATATTGCTCAGTATTTTTTTGCTCGACAAAATGCAAAATAGGCACCACGCCAATATTAGCGACTAACCCCGCTAATAACGCATCGTCTGGATTAATCGTGCGACATTGCTCAGCTAAAACAAAACATAAGCTAGACACAAACACACTACTTTTCCAAGCATCTAACATAATTTTCATCAGCTTAGCGTCTTTACACTTAAATAATTCTTTTACGCTAAGACTCATCACTAAATTGCGCGTGGTATTTAACCCTAAACGAGCAATTGCATCTTGACAATTAGTAATACTGCCATCGGGCGCATACAGCGCACTGTTAGCCACTTGGATAAGCTTGGTCGCAATTGGTGCATCGACTTGCAGAATATCAGCCACCTCTTTAATGCCAATATCATTTTTCATCGCTTGATTGAGCTTAATCGCCACTTGCGGTAACGAAGGCAATGCCAGTTTGTTTTCCCGATAACACTGGGCAAAATGACTGAAAAATCGATTATCAGCAATATCTGCTGGCAGCTCTAAATCTAACAACTGCACCGAATAAAGCTCACGGCTTCTTTGCGTCCATAAGCTCACAATATTTTCCGATAATATTAACAGCTTAACATCAGTTTTCGCGATAGCTGTTGCACCTTGAATTTTACCGCTGTTTAACGGCAAATTCGCTAACGCTGAGGTCTCGGATACATCGTAACCGGTTACGCTATTAGGTTGAAAACTAACCGTACCCTGTAGTAAATAATAAATGGCATCACGCTGCTGACCGATTTGAAATAACACCGAGCCAGCCGGTAATTTCAACGTTTGTTGCTCTAAATTTGCGACAAAAATATCGTCAAAATCGCGTAACGGCACGAACTTTTTTTTAATACCGCTAACGGTTGAGTCTCTAAAAGCTGGTCAATAGGCAGAGCTTTATACTCGGGTAATGGCGTATCTAGCTCAGTCACTAGCAAGTCATTACTCGACGTTTGACTCTTCTTAGCCAGTTTTTTGCAAAATAATTCAGTTAACCAGTTCATAAGCCTGCCGTTAAAAAGGATTAGCATAATTATAGCCTAATTACCACGTGTTTAACGCCCCAATAGCGGCGCTATCCTGAAAAACATTACCGTTATGCCTATGAACAGGCCGGAAAACCTGTAAATTATGGTTCAGAATTTGACCTACTCTCTAAACTGCTATTTATTTGACATAATGCTCTACGCAGCCCTATTCATCGGTAGAATTAACTGCCAACCTGAAAACATACTATAGCCAATAAGATATACTTCAAACGGTGAAGTTTTCGGTTTTTAGATAGGTAGGGTGCGCTGTGCGCACCTTTATAACATCATAAAAATCAATGAAAAAGGTGCGCACAGCGCACC
>NZ_LAJX01000288.1 GCF_000963695.1 Methylocucumis oryzae | reverse complement strand
GGATGGCGGCCTAACACCGCAAACGGGTCATGATGGGTTGCGGCGATGATGCGGGCATAATCCGCTGGCAGTGCCGAGGTTGATTGTTTTTCACGTTACGTTGCCCCATTAAATAGAATATTTCCTGATGATGTTACCAAACCGTGCAAGGTGTGTGAATTAATACCTGTTGATAACCAGACGAAAAGTCATTTTAGGCAGCGAATGCCTTTAAATCATTAGGTTTTCGAGATAAAACCCGCTTGTTGTTATTAAAGGTTGTTACTACACTAACGTTTTGAAAAAGTGAGAAGGAGTTTTTTTGTTGCCCAAAATTTGGCTTGAGCAATTTCTTACAGCAAAACGCATGATTCATCTCGACAGGATGCCATTGTACCGTTACCACTTATTCGATGAACAATTTAACACCTTATAGAACTGCCTACTGGTCAACGTCACTTAATGATGGAAACAGATTTGCTTTTTGTATGAATTCGCGCAGTTTTTAAATGGGCTTTGGCGTATTTATCGCGACAAAGCTGCTAACAACACTTTTGAGGGATTTGACCATGAAAACCATCTTGCTAGAAATCGAAGATAAAACTTACCAAACGGTTCTGGACTTTATCAAACTATTGCCTGAAAACCGTTGCCGGATTATTGAAGACGATAATAGCCTGTCAGAAAATGACCATCAACACATCCAAGCCTGCCTAAATCAAATCAGCCAAGGTGATTACAGTGATTTTGAGGATTGGGACAGGGGTTATGAACTACCGTCTACTATTACACAAAAGCGTCATCAAATTTCTTGAAAAACGTCTTGCAAAGCAACGCCAAAATTCGCCCCAGTTTTTTTGCTAACAGAATATCCAAAAGCCGAAGTTAGGATTAAACTCTAACTTTCCACCTGTGTGCGTAATCACAGCAACAGCTTTGGTTAACAAATCCGACACCTATGTATTAAAAAACGATAGATATTCCAACACCGAACCTGAAAACGCGTTCAAACGCGCCAAATTCTCCGACCATCCTAACGCCATACTGCGATCCAATAACCAAAACGATGCAATGACGGCAATAATGAGCGAGCCAAAATTGAGCGTTAAGCGTTGATAATACCAGCTATGACGCGCGAGATAGGCCAAGGGGAAAAAGATAGCGACGATAACAAACTGCCCAAGCTCAACGCCGACATTAAAACCGACTAAATTGACTAGCAAATACTGACCATTCACGCCTAAGTCATTTAACACGCTAGCGAAACCTAAGCCATGAATAAGCCCAAAGGCGAAAGCAACTAGCCATAATTTTTGGGTTACTAAAGGCAAAATATTATTCAATGCCGCTAATAATACCGACGCGGCTATCGCTGATTCTACCAGCGCGATGGTAAATCCAGCCAGCCTAATACTGCTAAGCTTAGCGTGATTGAGTGTGCGAGGGTAAACGCCGTAACAACTTTAGCTACTTCTAAAAAGGCGCTTTTTACTGCGGTAACTGGTAACCATTGCCTACCGTTACGAAATACGACAGAAGGCAATAATAAGCTGATTAGGAATAAAATATGGTCATAACCGACCCATATATGCCAAACGCCTTCTTCTACAAATTGCTTAAACGACAACCATGCATTGGACTCATTAAGCACGATTTGTTGTCTAGGTTGCTCAGGACTAAAAATCGCGGTTTGTTGTTGGCTGTCTTGATTCACATTCAGTAAACCACGGTGGGTAGGGTCTAAATCAAAAAACAACCGATAATCGACGGTTAACTGCTCTGGCTTGATGGGGCACAAAGCTGAAAAACGAAGCACGGCATAATAGCCATCGCTATGTTGATCGACTAAATAATCACTGAGCTGTGTCGTACATAGATTGGCATCCGTGTTTAATGCCAAGCGCGCCAGGCTATATGCGACAACGGTGGCTTGATGGTGTTTTAACTCGCCCCAAGTGATTTGATTATCGGCATTATCATCTAAGCCTAACGCATAATCTAAATCACGTAACGCAATATCCCATTGCCCAGTGATAACATTGTTGGTGATATTAATCGTTAAATAACTATCGCTAGGCTTATGCGCATAAGCCGGTAATGCCAATAAGGCAAGGAACAAAGTGAGCCAATTCCACATAAAACCTCCTCTATAGCGGCATGGCGGCTGTGACTAACGCCTTTATCTGTACATCTTGCAACTGCGCTTGTTTTAGCCAGGTTACGATTGAATTAAGTGCCGTGATGTCGTGAGCGGCCACCGCTGCGGCTAACACTAAGCGCGCATCCCAAGGTTCTCGCTGGACTTGCCAATTCGCTAAAGCCAGTTTTAACGCTTGCTCAGGCTGCTTAAACAACTCTAAATAGACTCTCGCTTCCTCACGTTGGTGTAAAGTTTCTTGCCGCAACCGATACGCTGCCATGCGCAATTTAAGTTCATCGAGGTGCTGAGCCGCCGTAACCAAACCTAATGTTTGCTCAGCCAAAGTTAAGCGTAATAACAACGCATCTGAGCGATAATTATCCTTTAGTAATTCAACGACTGGCTTAGGCTTGCCGGTATCTAATAAAAAATCACAATACGCGCTTAAGGCATAGACATCAGCCTCTGGTAGTGCTAAGGCTTGTTTGAAATAGCGCTCGGCCTCATTGTTCTTGCCTAAGCGTGTCGCTAATTCGGCTAATAAGGTTAATGCCCATAAATGGTCTTGTTCTTGACTTGCATTGGCTTCGGCTTCTTGTAACAACAAAAAAGGCCGATTCCGCTTTGCCATGTAAACCCGCCGTATTCGCCATGCAGCTTGCATAAATCAATGCGTTGCTTAAGCGCTTAAGCCTTTGGCAGCTCTGCATTGCCGCATCATAATCGCCTATGACGGTTTGAATCACTGCCTGGCTTAACCACGCTTGAGCATTATCCGGGCGTTGGTTTAATACGGTTTGCAAATCAGTGAGTGCGCCTTGGAAATCATGGTTATGTTGTTTAATCGCCGCTTTCAGCAATAACACGTGAACAGGCGGCTCGGCTTGTTGCCACCAGTTTTTCACAGCGGCTTGGGCATAACCGTAGTAACGCGGGTCGCCATCAATTTTTGCTTTGTCAATTAACAAGTTGGCTACTTTTACCGCAACCGCTAAATTACCCGTATCGGTATTTAACTGTTGTTGCCAATGGCGTAATTCTTGGTCATAAACAGTATTTACAGAGGGTAAAACGTTGTAAGATTTCTGCATCAGAACTTGGACGATAAGGCGTAGCAAAACTAAGCAAACAATGACTTATCAGAATATAAAACAAGAGTTGTTTGAACATAAGAAACCTAACTGCTTAAAACTAGAGATTATTGATTAAGAAAGTGTGTATATACTCTGAACGGTCAAGTTCGGCATCTTATGTTGCGGTGCGCTGTGCGCACCTTTTGCATTGATTTTTAATGATGTTATAAAAGTGCGCACAGCGTACCCTACCTACCTAAAAACCGAATGTGACCGTTTGAAGTATACAAGAGCGAGAGAGTGGCTACCCACTTAAGCCGGGACAGGGCATTCAGAGCGCATAACGCCAGGGATGGCGTGTAGTAGGCAGAAAAGTGCTCCTGCGTTTTCTGCATTCACCACATCCATGTGGCTTAGCAACGCAGGAGCAGTTGCCGAGGACGCCGTAAATACATCCCTGTAGGCTTGGCGGCAGCATCCCTGCTGCCGACACCTGCGCTCTAAACACCCTGCCCAGSTTGTATTG
>NZ_LAJX01000287.1 GCF_000963695.1 Methylocucumis oryzae | reverse complement strand
CTTTTCTTCGAGTTAGTTGATTCTATTCGACGAGTTGGTTTATTACCGACCGAAGACGCCCAAGCCATCAAAACCTCGTGTTAATAAAGGCGTTCCTAATAAGTGGAAAGAAAAGCGGGCTAAGAAAATGGGTGCTACTGGCTAAAGTCAACAGTATTGCCGGCACAGACGCATAGGCCGGCTCAAACAAATCCTGCGTCCAGTGATCTTCGAGCGCTTTAAGCTCCTTCAGACCCGCTTCAACTCCGGCGGAGCGGCGCGCGGCATCGAGGGTATCGCGGAACTCGGTATACCCTCTGTTCGCTAACTGCATGTTAAACCGATAGTCTTTGTAGCGGTATTCGGGACTGTCCTTAAAAATTTCATAAAATAGTTCCCGCCTCATTGGGTTTTTGGGTGAGATCATGACCTGCTGGCTACGCTGCAAAGTGTGCTGTAGCAGCAGCGGTGCCACACGCAGCCGGACGCTGTCGGAGCCGCCGCTGGGCAGGTTCAGAGTTACTTGTACGCCCCCATCCCATGAGCTGTCGCGGACAATGTCGCGGCCTTCCAGGAGCAACTCCAATCCGGTACGCAACGTCTGCACAGGGACTTTCTCGGCGGACGGGTCGAAGGCGCGCAGCTGGCCGTTGTCACGAATGAACAGCCGGATCGCGCCAGCCGGTGCGCCGCTCACAGTGACCTCAGCCCCATCCGCCACGTCGGGCATGGGTATGGCGAGGATGCGGGCGAGATCCCGCTCGTCGCGGCTGCCGTTGACCATGTCGTCTTGCGCATCGTTGCAAGCGAGAAGTCGGCTGTCGACCTCGGGATCGATATTTTCGATGCCATATCTGGCATCGTCGTACAAGTCTTTGCCAGGGGCGCAGCGCTTGGCGTCGTCATCCAAGTTAGGCAGGAATAGTGCTTCCCGGCTATCTTCCAGGCGTTCGTCGGATTTACCGCTCAAGTCAACTATCCCGTCGCGATTGGCATCTACTCTCAGGTCGGGGAACGTGCCGCGCAAAGCCGTTCGGCTGTGGTTTATGCCGGTGGCTTCAGACTGGTTTGTGGCGTTGACAGTTGCAGTGGCCAATGTCATGGCGGAGGCCAGCAAGCAAAGAACATTTGCAGGCACTCGTCTAAAAAGTTTGCGAGCTATCAGTTTGGTGGAAACGGTTAAGATATTTTTGTCGATTACTAGGCATGGTGATATTCCTATTCTACTGATTAGTGGTTTCTGTCAAAGGTGTTGTGAACAAAGCATCTTTTACCGACACTCCCGTTACCTAGGTTGCATGCCGCAGTCCGTCGGATAGGCACCAAAAATGAGAAGAATTCCTTCATAAGAATAAGGTTCATGAGTTCAATGCGCTATTCTGTCTTTAGTTACTTCCGAATTTGCTGAAAGTAGGCCGAGATACCTTGTTACAACAAAGTAATAGTAAAGCTGAGTTATGAACTAATTGTTAACCAGAGGTGAATAACCAGCAAATATCAATTTTTTAACATTAAAATTCAATCACTTAATGAGTTTTTAATATTTACTTGACACGATTTTATTCATAATTATTGCTGATTTAAGGCTACACCCTTTAGTAGGGACAGGGCATTTAGGGTGTAGGTGTTGGCAGTAGGGATGCTGCCAACTAGCCTACAAGGATGTATACTCTGAACGGTCAAATTTTCGGTTTTTTGGAGTGGGGTACGCTGTGCGTACCATTAAAAAAAAAAAAAATCGTAATAAAATCAATAAAAAGGTACGCGTAGCGTACCCTACAGCGATCTGTAAAAACCGAAAACTTAACCGTTTAAAGTATATTTACGGCATCCTCGGCAACTGCTCCTGCGTTGCCCTATTACACGCCATCCCTGGCGTTATGCACCCTGAATACCCTGTCCCTGCTAAAATGTGTAGCCAAACTGCACACGCTTAGCTTAGCATCGTGTTGTTGTTTGCCCCTATAGAATGCTTTTAACCTTAGCAAAACCAATCTAAGCTGAATCCATATCAGATTTATAGGATAATGCTTGTCTTTGCACTGATTTATCTTTCTCATGACTAAAGCGTTTATTTGTTGTTGTGTTATCAGTAGTGTTGCCCTGATAGCGTGCTCGCCAGTGTTAAATCATTTACCAGGCGTTTATTCTCTCGATATTCAGCAAGGTAACATCATCGACCAAGCCATGATTGACCAGTTGCGCCCAGGTATGAGTAAGCGGCAAGTGTTGTATATCATGGGGTCGCCTATGCTTGTTGATGCTTTGCATCAAAGCCGTTGGGATTATTTGTATACGGAAAAGTCGCCGGATGGGGAAAAAACACGCAAGCGTATTACCTTGCTGTTTAATAAAGATGACTTAATTGGTTTACAAGGGGATTTAAAGCCGAATGCCGTACCTGTGGTTAAGACAGGTGAAACGACGGTGGAGATTCCTAAGCGAGATTTAGAAAAAACATTGTGGGAAAAAATTACCGGCTTGTTTGATTACGATGCGTCTGATGGTGTCCCTACGAAGAAAGCGACGACAGATGCTAGTTCGGGCAATATTGCTAATTCACCTTATTAAGCAGAGTGACTATGCTGACCGATTTAGAGCAGTTAACCTTTGATAATCGTTTCGTTGCGGAACTGCCTGGCGATACTGAAACGATAAATACTCGCCGCCAAGTTTATAATGCTTGCTATTCAAAAGTGTTACCAACCCCGGTTAAACGTCCTACGCTAGTGGCTTATGCACGTGAGGTTGCTGAGTTTTTACAGCTAAGCCCTGAATTGTGTTGCTCAGAAGCCTTTGTTCAGGTGTTTTCGGGCAATCAACTATTGCCAGACATGCAACCTCATGCAACCTGTTACGGGGGGCATCAGTTTGGCTCATGGGCGGGGCAACTCGGCGACGGTCGTGCGATTAACCTAGGCGATGTGGTTAACCAGCAAGGTCAGCGCTGGACGTTGCAACTAAAAGGTGCTGGCCCTACGCCTTATTCGCGTACAGCCGACGGTTTAGCAGTATTGCGCTCGTCGATACGCGAATTTTTATGCAGCGAAGCCATGCATCATTTGGGCGTGCCTACTACGCGCGCGTTGTCTGTGATTGCCACCGGTGAATACGTCGTGCGAGATATGTTTTATGACGGTAATCCTAAAGCTGAACCCGGTGCTATCGTTTGTAGAGTGGCGCCGTCATTTACCCGTTTTGGTCATTTTCAGATTTTAACGGCTAGAAAAGACTTAACCTTATTAAAACGATTGTTAGATTATACAATTGCTACCGATTTTGCTGAGTTGAAGCTGGATTTAAGCTCAGAAACGGCTTATTTAGACTGGTTTGCTGAAGTCTGTCAACGTACAGCCGCTATGATTGTGCATTGGCAACGTGTCGGTTTCGTGCATGGCGTGATGAATACCGACAACATGTCGATATTAGGTTTAACCATTGATTATGGTCCTTATGGTTGGCTTGAAAACTATGATTTAAATTGGACACCGAATACGACTGATGCAGGCGAGCGGCGTTACCGTTATGGTAATCAACCAGCGATTGCGTTTTGGAATTTAGCACAATTAGCCAATGCTATTTATCCGTTACTCGGTGAGGAACGGTTAGCAGAATTACAAGCTACGCTAGATACTTATAAGCGTGCTTATGAGCAAGGTTGGCAAGTCATGATGGTTGATAAGCTAGGCTTAGGGATGTTTAACGGTGAAAACGATATGACGTTATGCACCGATTTAATCGAGTTGCTGCAAGCCGTAGAAACCGATATGACGATATTTTTCAGACGCTTAGCGTTAATACCGCTACACGCTGACGCCAGTGATGAGTTACTCATAGAGCCGTTACTCGATGCCTATTATGTCAAAGAGCAATTAGATACAGCGTATTTAACCCAGCTTTATGCCTGGTTAAGACAGTATCAAACTAGACTTAAAGCCAGTGACCAACCCTTAGAACAACGCCGTCAACGTATGAACGCAGTCAATCCTAAATACGTGTTACGCAATTATTTAGCGCAGTTGGCCATTGATAAAGCAGAACAAGGCGATTACCGTTTAGTAAATGAGTTATTAGAGGTATTACGGCGACCTTACGATGAACAGGCTGAGCAAGAAACCTATGCTGCGAAACGCCCAGATTGGGCTAGGCAACGTGCCGGGTGTTCGATGTTGTCGTGTAGTTCTTAAATTTACTTTGCCTAACACTGCTTAATCGTAACCCACTGTCTAAATAATGAAACATATGCTATATTCACGGTATTGATGACGCCGCACCAATACGTTTTGCCAATACCCGGGGCGCCACAAATAAATACAAATCGAGTAACTGGGGTCAGAATTAAATGTGACCCCAGTTAAATGATAACTTGAATTATCTGGTAACAGGTGTTCTTAACAACACCGCTTAATCCCCCGCCATTGTTTATCCTGCCATTGCTTAAAAAATTCTGCTTTAGTCAGTGGCTGATTTTCTTCATGTTGATGATGCTCAGCGAAGTGGCGTAAATAGCGTTCGTAAGCATCATCGCCCGATAATTGGCGTAGACCACGCCAAAATGTTAATTAATAATGGACGCATGGTTAATCTCTCACCCAATCTTCGACTAACCGGCTAGGAATATGTGGTGATTCTGATAACGGTGGCGTAGGTTTACCGGTTAAAAAAACGTGCGCTAATGCGTAACATGTCTAACACGATAAGCCATAGTAGACTTGCGAAAATCATTGTGATATAGCCATCTAAATGCATATTAAAAATTAACTGCGGTGCAATTGCGGCTTTTTCGGGTGGTAAAACACCGGTGGCGAGTTTTTCTGCTAAATCATTGGCGCCAGCAAAAAAGCCGATGCGCGTGTCGCTGCTGGTAAGCTTCTGCCACGAAGCGGTGCTGGTGATAATGACTAACCATAATAATGGCGCACCTGTGACCCAAGCGTATTTCAGCTTACCCGATTTAATTAAAATGCCGGTAGCGACTGATAAGGCAATCGCGGCCAGCATTTGATTAGCGATACCGAATAACGGCCATAAAATATTGACGCCGCCGTTAGGGTCAATGACGCCAATATATAAAAAATACCCCCATCCTGATACCACTAATGCGCTACAAATTAACGCTGACGGTTGCCAAGAGGTTTCGGCCATTTTAGGCCATAGGTTGCCTAACATGTCTTGTAGCATAAAAACGACCTACGCGAGTGCCAGCATCTAATGTGGTTAAAATAAAAATCGCTTCAAACATAATCGCGAAGTGATACCACAAGGCTAAGAGGCCTTTCCCAAATGCACTACCAAAAATACTCGCCATACCCACAGCTAAGGACGGCGCGCCACCGGTTCTGGCAAACAAACGTTGTTTCACCCATTTCCTGGGCCAATGCGTGCATTTGCTCGACTGTGACAGGAAAACCCCAGGAGGAAATTTTTGCTACCGCATCTGCGGCTTCTTTACCCACGATACCGGCTGAGCTATTAATCGCAAAATATACGCCAGGCTCTAATACGGATGCCGCAACCATGGCCATCATCGCGACAAACGATTCTAGTAACATGCCGCCATAACCAATCATCGCAATATCGCGTTCATTGGCGAGTAATTTAGGCGTAGTCCCTGATGACACTAATGAATGAAAGCCAGAAATAGCACCACAAGCAATGGTAATAAAGACAAACGGGAATAATTGACCACCGAAAATAGGGCCGGTGCCATCGATAAATGGGGTGAGGGCGGGCATTTTTACCTGCGGCTGCAATAAAATAATCGCAAACGCTAACAGGCAAATCGTGCCTAGTTTCATATACGTTGATAAATAATCTCTAGGCGCTAATAACAACCAAACGGGTAGAATCGCAGCTGCAAAGCCATACGCCATGACCCACCAGGCTAAGGTTAGCCCTTCATGGTCAAACCATACGCGTAGCACGGCATGATGATCGACAAAACCACCGCCACCAACGGCGAGCAATAATAATACAACGCCCAGCGCTGAAGCTTCTAAGATATTGCCGGGGCGCCAATAGCGCATATATAAACCCACGATAATTGCAATGGGAATCGTCGCCGCTACGGTAAATGTTGCCCAAGGGCTGTGCTTCATCGCGTTCACTACTACTAAGCCTAATACGGCGATTAAGATAATCATAATTGCGAAGGTGGCGATGAGCGCCGCCGTGCCACCGATGAGTCCTAATTCATCGCGCGCCATTTGACCTAAGCTTCTGGCATCACGGCGGGTTGAAAAAAATAACGTCACCATGTCTTGCACGCACCCACCTAAGACCGAGCCGAATAAAATCCATAACGTGCCAGGCAAATAGCCAAATTGCGCTGCAAGTGTAGGTCCTACTAACGGGCCAGGGCCTGCAATTGCTGCGAAGTGATGACCAAAAACGACCCAACGATTGGTTGGGGTAAAATCATGACCATTGTCTAGACGTTCAGCGGGTGTGGCACGGCTAGCGTCAACAGCGAGTACTGTAGCGGCAATCCACGCCGAATAAAATCGGAAACCAATCGCATAGACACAAAGCGCGGCGGCAATAAACCATAAGGCGTTGATGTGCTCACCTCGGTTTAACGCGATACCGCTAATAGCGCTAGCGCCAATGATTGCAATCACGCTCCAAATCAGAATAGGCTTAAGTTTTGTCATAAAGAAGAGGATAGGGCAGAAAAATGCGAGCCAACTGTTGTGGCTTGTGAACGTGGCTGTTACTACGCAGCCACAGTGGCTTACCAAGTGCCGGTATTAGGCATGGTTAACCAAGGCTCTTTCGGTGCTAAGGCATCGCCTTTTTGTAAAAACTCGATAGAAATTGCGTCGGGTGAGCGAATAAATGCCATACGGCCGTCACGCGGTGGGCGGTTGATAACAACGCCTGCTTCCATTAAGCGCTGACAAGTTTGATAAATATCATCGACTTCAAACGCTAAATGGCCGAAGTTCCGGCCTCCGGTATATTCTTCGGTGTCCCAGTTATAGGTGAGTTCTAGCAGCGGTGCCTGACGGTTACGGGCTTGGTCAATATCGTCAGGTGCAGCTAAATAGACTAAGGTAAAGCGTCCAGCTTCGCTTTCCATGCGATGACTTTCAATCAGACCTAGCTGATTACAATAAAAGTCTAGTGATTGTTCTAAGTCTTGAACTCGAATCATTGTGTGTAGATAACGCATGTTTGGCCTCTTTTGACTATGAAAATGAATAAACACTAAGCGTATAGGTGTTATAAAAACGGCTACCCACTTAAGCTGGAACAGGTCATTCGGCAACTGCTCCTGCGTTGCCCTACTACACGCCATCCCTGGCGTTATCAGAGTGAAGGGCGCCGTAAATACATCCCTGTAGGCTTGGCGGCAGCATCCCTGCTGCCGACACCTCAAGCCACAAGGACGTGGCGAATGCAGAAAACG
>NZ_LAJX01000286.1 GCF_000963695.1 Methylocucumis oryzae | reverse complement strand
TCCAAGTTAAGGAAAACCAGCCGATTTTATTGGCACAATGTCAGGAAGTCGCTCAGAATGCATCGCTGATGATAGCTCAAAATGAGACGGTCGATCCGGAACATGGTCGGATTACAACACGTCAGGCGCAGCTATTTTCGATGGCGTCGACAAGCCTTGATACGCATTGGCAAATGAATTTTCAGTATTAATCAATTGTGTTGCAAGTGTCAACACAGAAATAAACGATATTTGACACAAAACTAAAACCTTGCTAAATCATAAACTTATTTGTGTCATAAATCAGGGACAAAACAACTTATGAAAATCAGCTATGCAAGGGTTAATCAAGAAAACGATTGACAAGAATAATTAACGCATCTACATTTATTTTTATGGATAAAAAATACACATGGCATGAAGTAAAACGACAATGCAATCTGGAAAAACACGGACTGGATTTTAAGGATGCGGATTACGTTATTGAAAGCCCCTACCGACTGGACATAGAAACCATACGCAACGGTGAAAAAAGGCAACAATCATTTGCTTATGTGTTTGAGGTATTGACGGTGTTAACCGTGGTGCATATCCCGAATGCAACCCCACATATTATTAGCTTCCGTCCAGCAAAATACAGTGAAAGAGAGGTTTATTATGAATGGCTCGAAAATGACTACAATGACAACTGAACAAATGCGTAAGTCAAGAGAACAAGGCGAATCAAAGACTAATTGGGCATTGTTGCGTCAGAATGTACTAGATGGCATTGAGCCAGAAGAAGACGAAGACTCACCAGACGCTACCTTGCTTCTGCAAGAGGAAGTAAGCAAACGCCGTTCGGGAAGACCTGCGGGAAGCGGCAATAAAGAACAGGTAGCTATACGATTTGACAAAGATATACTTGCCTCTTTCCGTTCGGAAGGTGCGGGCTGGCAAACACGCATGAATGAGGCGCTTAGAGAATGGCTTGCTACACATCACCACATTGAATAATGAAAGCCATGACTTATGAAAATCGGATATGCAAGGGTATCAACGGACGAACAAAACCCAGACTTACAAATTGATGCACTTAAAGCGGCAGGGTGTGAGCGGATATTTACCGACAAGGCCAGCGGAGCGAATACCAAGCGGTCGGAACTGGCAAGATGCTTAAAGACTCTAGCGGCCGGTGATACGTTGATAGTTTGGAAGCTTGATAGATTGGGGCTCTCGCTGGGTGACCTGATAGGGTTACTAGATGAACTCAAAGCGCAAGAAGTGGCTTTCCAGTCGCTAACGGAAGCCATAGACACAGCAACGCCAACAGGTCGGGCAATGTGGCAAATGGTTGGTATATTGGCGGAGCTGGAACGCTCATTGATTCAGGAACGCACCAAGGCGGGCAGAGCTGCGGCGGTTGCTCGTGGGGTGAAGATGGGGCGAAAGGTGAAACTAACCACGCAACAGGTGGAACACGCCAAAAAGCTTATAGAACAAGGGGAACATCATGACATTGTTGCAAAATCTCTGGGGGTGTCACGGCGAACGCTTTATAGAGGCATTAAACAGCAAGATGTGAATCAGTGTTAGAGACAATACGAGGACGAAAGCTAACATTTACTTCAAAAGCAGCCTTTGTGGCCAACCGTAAGGATTGCTTCGTAAATGAGTAAAGTCGCCTTGTAACCCTTGGTATCACTGTTTTTAAATACCAATCGCAAGAAAAACGAGCGTTTATCTTACAGTTAAAAATAAGCCGATTTGATGCACAAAAACCACAAGAAAACTCATTGTAAAAATCAAAACAAGGTTCAAAGCCTCGATTTTGCTTTTCTGGCAATGCCCTGTTACTCATTTACGAAGCAATCCTTACCGTCCCCCGACTAAAGCTGGTGGTTGTTTAGTTATAGGCTATTTATAAAAATGGCGTGAAAATACTAGAATGACGATTATTCGTGCCATGAAAGGAATCCCAGAGGCGCTTAACGCTGATTTAGACCGCCACTTTATAGCTAACTTTACGTGTGAGCGCGGCCCAGGCAATCAGGGCATTTTTATTGGGAATAAGCATTGGGTCAGATCTTGAATTTTGCAATTCGGCCTTAATTTCAAGACCTTCCCTTACCCTTTATTTCATAACAAATTGATATTTAATTATTTTTAATTTTATGATGTTAAACCGCGACCAATCAGAAAGCCATAGTTTTACATACCCGTCATTCCGGCAGGGATTGTCGGAATCCAGTGCCATGGATGGCGCTCTTCAAGTCCCCGTGTTGGCTATTATTGCCCATCCCCCGAAAATGTAGAATCAGCCTAAAATCGGCTTTTTGATATTGCTCTAATATACCTATTAAAATAGTTGGCTATCAAGATATCGACTTTTGACGTTGACTGGTTAAATTCAAAATTGCCAAATACGTGCTACTTTCATTGAATTGGTAGCCAAATTAGGTGTACTTAAATTGGCTAACTATAATCCCTATAGCCAATAATGCGAAATGCAATGTAATTTGGCTATTAGCTAATTGGCCATTCAAGTTGGCTAGATAACGTTGATTTTACATTTTCGGGGGATGGGCAATAATAGCCATACTGATAAATCCACTGTGAACCTTGTTAACATATGAATTACACAAACGGTCGTTTATGAAACGGGTAAAACTATGTTAATTGGCTATGCAAGGGTCTCAAAATCGGATGGCACTCAAGTTCTTGAGCCACAAATAGACGCACTCATAGAGCATGGTGTCACCTGTGAGCATATTTATACTGATTATGCCTCAGGTAAGAATGACTGATGTTTTGATTGTTTGGAAACTCGACCGATTGGGCCGGAATCTAAGTTATTTGGTGACTCCTGTTGATAATTTATCCGAAAATGGTGTCGGTTTTAAAGTAATAGCCGGACAAGGGACTAATATCGATACCGCTACATCCAGTGGAAAGTTAATTTTCGGAATTTTTGCTGCCTTAGCAAAAATGTGAATTGATTAGTGAGCGAACAAAAGCGGCTTGAACGGCAGCCAGGGCAAGAGGCAGAAAAGGCGGTGCAAAATTCGCTTTAACTAAAGCTTAAGTAAGATTCGCTCAATCGGCAATAGGTTAAAAAGAAAACCTTTATTTCCGAGCTTTGCAAAGAAACTGGGTATTA
>NZ_LAJX01000285.1 GCF_000963695.1 Methylocucumis oryzae | reverse complement strand
AGCGATTCAAACCTTATTAGGGACGGCTAAACTCAATGGCTTAAATCCTACCGAATGGCTCAAGGATACTTTGGAAAAATTACCGACTTGGCCCAACAGTCGTATCGATGAGTTGCTGCCTTTTGCAACGGCAAATTCCGAGACAGTTAAGGATCAGAATGTCTTTTAGAAAACAACGTGGCTAGATTGAACGGTTACTGCGTAGGCGCACCCTCCTGGCTTCCAATTCGAGCGGAGCGATTTCCTGTTCTTCCTGGAAAGATTGCGCTCGCAGATAAGACTCGAGGAATGCCTCGAAACTGGCAAATCTGCCATAACCTTCACGGAGCGAACCAGAACGACGAGGATGGCGAATATCGGCAAGACTACGCAACGGAATGGCATCTGGCTGTCCGATAGCCGTGTCGGAGGCCAGAATAGCCGATCCGAACGATAGCCCGGTCACCGTTTCCAGCTTGGAAACGGTGACTTGGTAATTGTTGAATTGACCTACAGGTAAGCGCTCAAATGGAACGTGCTTGGCATACTTTTCTTGGCTGACGATATAAGCGCTTGAGTAGAGGCGCCCAGCGCCATCCACCACCGCAACAACCTTCCAAAAGTGCTTTGGAATCTTGAGGCCACGATGCGTGTAATCGTCTTCGCGGAAAACAGGGCCGGTGAAAACGGTTGCCTTCAAATCATCCTGGTCGGTGTTGGTGAGGATGAAATTTTCCAAGCCCTGCCAGAGGATTTCTTTCTGATTGAACTCCCAATATTGAGGCGAGCAATTGGTCCAGTGAAACGTATCCTCATTTGCACGCGCCAAGGTGTCTTGGTCTCCCCATACCGGGTCAAGGCGGCGTACTAAATGTCCACGGTCAAAATAGTTCCCATCCGGTTCACTGCCGTATAATTCATCACCGACTTGGAGCTCGATAGGCAAACGTGGGTCGTACGACCAGCTGTCGGAGCCCCGAGTTAGGTTAACCGACTGGGCGCCATCGATATTGACGGCCGTGAAAAAGGCCAAGCGTCTATCTGCATTGAACACGATGGAAAAGTGCTCATAGCGTAATTCACCATTCTCGCTGCCTTGAACCGCCGCGATTTGGCCATATTGCTTCGCTTTGTCGGTGATTTCCGGCAGCGGTATGCTTTGTCCGAGGAAATCCGGATTATAGCCGCTCCGTCCTGCGTAGTAGCTCAGAGGATGAACCTTCTGCCTTTGTCTGGCGGCGGCTTCTACGATGGATAGATTGGGAGAGGTAGCAGCTGGAGAGACGATACTCACTTTTTCGTGCCGTCCGGTGAGCGGAGCAATACCGTCGGCATCGTCCAGAAGCAATTTGATCAGAGGATTAGTCGTACCGACTTGCAATTCTTTGATTCTCGCTAGGATCGAACTAACCCGGATACCTTCGTTGGCGTGCCACTTCAATAAGTCATCGGGCAAATCACGAGCTTCGTCGTGGGTAATCCATTCACCTGAGGTGCGCTGATACTTGAGAACGCCATCTTTCATCTCGGTTACTGGGACCCCGCTGTGATGAAGCGCCACCACTTGCCAATCGTCGTTGAAGACCGGAGAACCTGAAGAACCTGGCGCCGTGTCGGAAACGTACCAGAGGAAGTCCTTGCGGAAGCCATCGCCGTCGCCGCCGATCTGTAATACCTGATTTTCTCGGATCGCAATGTACTTTTCCTCGCCATTGGGGTGTTGAATGATAGTCACGAACTCGCCTACTTGCACCTTTCGGCGACCTTTATCCAATCTGAGGAATCCGAACTCATCAAGGTTTGACACCCCATCCTCGGAACGCACCATCACCGCAACCAGAGTGAAGTCCAGATCATCCATATCCACAGTGATAAATGCACTGTCTGGATCAAGCCGGAATCTGCGGCTGATCTTGAATTGACCATTCTCGTCGCGTTCATAGCCCAACTCGATTACCGCGCGTTTGGCGTCTTCTGGTTTTGGGATAACATGGTTGTTGGTAATCATTAGGCGAGGAGTTATCAGGAAACCTGTACCCCAGCTACCACTGCTGCCGAACTCGCTAGGTACGTCTATTCTACCGACCGCAGCTGCCGCTAACTCGCCTCGCTTGAGGTAATTGCTCCTCAACAGGTCATTACGGCCAATGACGCGTTCGAAATCACGGCCCGTGAAACCGCCACCGCTACCGGCTATGTGTCCCAAACGTGCTCCCACATTGGGATCTGATGGGCTAGGAGTAGAAATCTTTCCTCGATTATCCTGAAGGTAAGCTATGAATTCTGGGCTGAGCTTACGTATATGGTCTATGTTAGCCATGTTGTTCTCCTATGCCGTTATTACCGCAGGTTACGCTGCTAATAGTGGAGCTAAAGTATTGTGGATGCGTTGTGCTGCGCGGGCGTAGGCGCTATTGGTCAAGTGCAACTCGTTAGCCCAATCGGTATGGGGATCGAGAATAGGTCGAAGATCGACGTGATGGAAATTCGAGTGGG
Source organism: Methylocucumis oryzae (assembly GCF_000963695.1). Classification (GTDB taxonomy): domain Bacteria; phylum Pseudomonadota; class Gammaproteobacteria; order Methylococcales; family Methylomonadaceae; genus Methylovulum; species Methylovulum oryzae. Next base: position 9,387 of record NZ_LAJX01000285.1, on the reverse strand, counting down.
TTGCCTCTAGGTTAGCCAGCATTCCGTTGTAGAGATCGATGATACGGAACACTATATTGCGTTGCTGGGTTTCGTCGAGAATGGCTTTCTGGACCAAGGCTGGTCGTAGCCATGGACCTGCGAATGTGAAGAATAGGATATCCACTCCTTCCCCGGTTGGAAGGGTATGTCCATAGCCATGGGTCACAATGTGGGTATTGGGGGAACGCTGGGCTACCGCAGCGATCAATCCTTCGAAATATCTCCGAAAAACTCCGTTGATCATCTCGTCGGCAAATTCTTCTCGAAACGCTGGCAGGCCGCTGAGATTGTGATTTAAATATGATGAGAACTCATCGCCAGCGACATCGTTCCCTCCGCCAGAAAACAAAAACACTTTCGGCTGAACGTGTTCAATGCGATTAAGGATTGTGTAAATTTGCGGTACTTCGCGCTGGAAATGCCGAGTAATGCCAGTGCCGTATATCATATTCTCTAGGGTATCGCCTGCCTTGGCAAAGTTTTCAATGTCATAATCGAAAAGATTTCTGAGGCAGTCGATAAGATCCGTTCCAGGCATGTAATCGAACCATGAATCGCCTTCGGCAATGATTTTGCTGCGGCGAGCAGGGGTTGCCACCTCTAGGAGGAAACGTTCGGCAAGCTGACGGTCAGTGGCTTTGAGCTGGATGCTTCTTTGAATTGTACAACATCTTCAGGGCTTAATTGATCCAAATGTGAGAAATCCATAGATGTAGTATTATTAACCATTTTATTCCCCAAATTTATTAAGTTGTGTAATAGCCGTTCTGATATGACTTTCCTCGTGTAATCCTGAGAGCCATTGATCAGTGTCGGCTGTTTTCTTGAATTTAATCTAGTTAGAAGATGCTATTAGCTTGATTCTAGCTGTAAACTCATAATTTCAACTCTTTCGTTTTTTTCATGCACTCTTGGCTTATCGTATGTAGTTGTTTAACCGCTATTTGAATGTCAGTGACACCATATTGGTTTTTTAAACGTTTCAAGACCATGCTCGACCAGTTTCATAAAATCCGACTCGGAGCCTGTTGCTAAAAAAGTCACTCAAATCTAATAAATTGGTCTCTTCGAGGTTAATTCCATTCATGCGCGCATAGGCTAGAATAGCGAGACGAAATATTCTATTCTTGTCTGGATGTGCTTTGTCTGGTCTGATAATTGAGTTGATTGATTTTGCTGCCACATCAAAGCCTGGCAACCGTGGAAAGTCGGTTGGGTCACGAAAGATATTGGGGATGTCAGCCAGAATTTGTGCTGGAAACCTCGGTATTTGGTTTAGCATGCCAAGCACAGTGTCTTTTATATCGCTTTCGGCTTGCCCTGTTGTTAGCAGTTTAAAGGCTGCTTGTGTATCTTTGTCCGTTAAGGGCGCAGACTTATCAATACTTTCGAGTAATTTAGTTTTGAACTTGTCGTAGGGCAAAATTTGAGGCGTGGGTATCGTTTGCCTCAAAAACGCAATCAGGCACAAAAGTCGGCGTGTTTTTTGCCATGGGTACCAATTGTCCACGATGACCTAACGTGACAAGAATAATGAGTTCAGAAAAGTTTAATTCGTTGAGGAAATGGTCATTGTGCTCATCGCTGAAGAAATTAGCCAGTTCGTCTAAAAGTGACATGAGCACCTCGCATGATTCAATAGAGACAAATGAACGCTGACAAAATCGATAGTGTTATGTACTACACGGCTTAGGCAACGAAGAAAACCAGTACAATCGTTATTGTTAACTAAATTACACGGATAAGTTGACAAAAACTTGGCAAATAGTGACAGCTATTTACTTTCTAGTCAATATAGTTAACTGCAAATAGCTGCATTCTCGCTGACTGTGGTCTTATCTTTTAGGTTGTTCAAACCCTTTAGGGTTTTTATCGCTCGGCTAATCAGCATTGACTGTTATTTTCGATAAGGGAATTACTCACTCTGTGAATTAGAGCTACTGGCATCCGGTAATCTATGCGATCACAACACGGTAACGAAACGGCAAATGCGTGTCATAACACCGCCTGATAGCCACCCCGCTCTTTTTTCGCTTTTAACGCCAACGCCGCTGCAATGGCTTCGGCTTCGGTGTTAAACCATTCATTTCTTAGCGTACCGGGTGAGCCGATGCGGCCCCATTCTTTCACCAGCGCCCAATCACCAAACACGCCCGGACTGACATGCAGACTGTAAAACCGGTAGGCATTGGCCTCCGGTTGTATCTTGTGTAAGCGCCAAGGCCCGGCCATGCGTTAACGCCGTTTAGGCTGCGTCGTGCGCGCAGCGTGTCGGGCACGAAAGCTTAACGCATTCGGCGCCGGCACGGCGGCCTTGAGGGCTTGGCTTAAGCGCTGCTGCTCCTGATTCAACCGGGCACACAGCTGACGTAAGCCCGCTTCGGAGTCACTGAGACTGGCCAGTTGCTGTTTTAAGCGTGTAATCTCGTCTTGGTGTTTGGCGTCTAAAAAGTATTTTTCTTCCACTAAACGCCGGGCAAACCAGGCCTGATCTTGCGCGTGTTGCTGGTGGTGGCGCTGTTGTTCGGCCTGTAACTGTTGGTTGGTCCGGGCCAGCTCGACGTCGCGCTCGGCCAGGTGCTGTTGCAACGCCTGACGCGTCTGTTCAGACTGCGTCAATTGCTCGTGTAAACGCTGCTGCGCCGCCTCGTGCTGCAGCAAGGCGTGCCGCGCCTCGCTCAGCGTCTGACTTAGGTCGCTGACCAGCTGCTGCTGTGCGCTCAGTTCAGCCGTCAAGCTCTGTATCTCAGCCTGGTACGCCTGCTCCTGCTCGCGGTAGGTGGCACGAGCCTCGTTGACCGCTAAGCCCCAGAGCTGTTCCAGGTGCTCCAACAACAGCGGAGGTACACCCGGGCGCTGCAGCCGTTCCTGTTGCTGGGCGGCAAACTGCACCGTCCAGTCAGTCATCGCCTTCTTAATGGTGGCCGGGCTATTGACACCAATACGCGCGCGCACCAAGTCGATGGTGGGAAAGCGGCCCAGCTCGCTTAAGATGTCGCTGCAGGCGGCATAGGCTAAATTATAGGTATCGGTCAGTTTCGGCATCAAAGCGGGTCGGCTAAACGAGGGGGTTGCGCTCAAGTATAAGTGATTTTTTTCAGTTTTGCACTGAAAAAAAATTACTTTTTACTATCTAAGTAACGATAAGTACTCTTACCTAATCGAACACACCTAGTATTTCCGTTCATTATGATTGGGTTTATCTTTCAAATGGACTTATAATATAGACACATAATATTCCTATTAGAATCGCCCATGAAAACAGTCAATGTCAGCGGATTAAAAAACAACCCCAGTGAAGCCTTACGCATGGCACACGAAGACATGGTGTTAGTTATGAATCGTCATGAGCCAGACGCCGTAATGATCGGACTTCAATCAGCAAAAATTATCAGTATGCCAGGTGTGCGTATGGCATTGGCAACGGCTTTGTTCAAAGATGGACATTTATCTCTTGCTCGCTCGGCAAAACTAGCCGATATGCCGTTAGCCAGTTTTATAGCGCATGTTTCACGACTCGGTATTTCCGTAGTAAATATGACGGCTGAAGAGACACAAAAAGATTTAGACACGCTGGAAGACTGGCTTAAGCAAGCCTAATCCGATGGTGCGAAAAGTAGTTATTGACGCCAGCCCTGTTATAGGCTTGGCCTTAATACGTGGTTTAGACTGGCTACCCAGTCTGTTTGGCACGGTGTACATACCCGAAACGGTTAGACAGGAAGTTTTACCCGATAAAAATGCACCGGGTGAGCAAGCTATTCAAGAAGCACTTAGGCAAAACTGGATAACCGTGTGGCCTAATCCTATCGAGCCACTATTAGACATTGATCTGGATGCGGGAGAAACCGACTGCATCAATATTGCGTTAGGCACTCCAGATCAAGTGCTATTAATCATGGATGAGCGTGCGGGGCGCGCCGTAGCACAGGAAAAAGGCTTACGCGTGATAGGCACCGCCGCCATTATCGGCTTAGCCAAAAAGAAAGGCTTAATACCATCGGCACGCTCAGTTTTTGAGGTATTGCACAACGCTGGCTTTCGTATTGCGGCAACAGTCATCCAGCAGGTATTGAACAGCGTGAACGAAACATGAGTAGTTTTATCACAAATGTTGCTGAAATATTTTTCAACTATGCTGAGCGGCCTAGATATAATTATTATGTCGTTTTCAAATATTGGTAGAGGGTTTCCCGGCTAATACCATACTCGCGGGCCAATTTGGCTTTCTGCTCGCCAGCATTGACTCGATTTTGTAGTGTTACCACCTGTTCATTCGATAGCGCCTTCTTGCGCCCACGATAAGCCCCGCGCTGTTTAGCCAGCACAATACCTTCACGCTGCCGTTCTTTAATCAAGGCTCGCTCAAATTCGGCAAAAGCTCCCATCACTGAAAGCAATAGATTGGCCATCGGTGAGTCTTCGCCAGTAAACGTCAGGCCTTCCTTGACGAATTCGATGCGCACACCGCGTTGGGTTAACTGCTGTACCAAGCGCCTTAAGTCATCCAGATTTCTCGCCAGGCGGTCCATGCTATGCACCACGACCGTATCGCCCTCTCGGACAAACGCTAATAATTGTTCCAAAGCCGGTCGTTCGGTGTCTTTACCGGACGCCTTATCAGTAAAAACCTTACTGACCTTAACCTGCTCCAGTTGCCGTTGCGGATTTTGCTCGAACGAACTAACTCTGATGTAACCGATACGATGCCCTTGCAAAAACAGTCCTCAAAAAAACCAAAGTGTCAGGATGAACTCTATAACCTTTGGCAGCAAGTGTCAATGTTTTAAAAAAAAGACTCTATTCTGACGCAAAAACAACACTTAACCTGACATCCGGTTAGGGTATACGTCTAATTGACACTAACAAAAAGGACCAAAAAAAGATAAACAGCTTACAAACTGGCTTGGAATGGTGGACAACTTGTTGCCGTGCCGCCCAGAAACACCAGCCGAACGTGTCCGTGCTGCGGCCATGTCGCCAAAGAGAACCGGCTAAGCCAAGCGCGGTTCGAGTGTGTGGAATGCGRTTTCGAGGAAAACGCCGATCTGGTCGGTGCTATCAATGTTCTAAGGGCGGGACACGCCCGGTTAGCTTGTGCAGATACTTCGCCTGCGGTTGGGGCGTCGGGCCAAGAACCCACCGAAGTAACTCAGGCGATTGCCGCCTGAGCACCGTAGGAATCCTCGTTCTTTAGGGCGAGGAGGATGTCAAACTCACTATTGTTGTTATAGTTAGTTCGTCTTTTAAGTATTTGATTGCCTCTGAACAACATACTAAAAGGATCGTTTTCATTATTTACTGTGCAGACGCTTCTAGTTTCGTGTCATTGTCTTGAGTATTCATTGTTGTGTTAACGCCCATAATTTGGTTCTTCAAATCGAGTTTTTTAACACATCGGGTAAAGGTGTTATAGCTACACACAATCTTTTTAGATTTAACCAGGCATCTATAAATTTCCGCCATTTTATAACCAGCTTGCAAGGCTTCAATAATGTCCTTTTTTAAGGGAATAATGGTTGTAATCTTAGATTTTGTTTTATCTTGATTTAGCCTGACTTCGTCTTGCAATTCATCAAGTAATGTCTTGTTTTTTCTAGCCATAGTGATGGTTTTTTAACTAATTAATGGTAATTCTACAGTTTATTATATTGTATAGCGTCTTATTGGATAGTATTTTTCTATTAATATCGCTATATAGTTAAGTTTTATTGATATAAATAAGTAATTATAGATTTTAAATAGCTATTATTAATATTTGTAAGTAATTTATCGTGTATTCAATATACTTATAAAGTAAAAAAGATTATTTACAGTAAATAAAGTTAATTATTGATAAAAATAGAGTATTTATATTTATTATCGATTATTATCTATTTTTAGCTTAAAAATAACTCATGTTAAACGTATCTTGAATCAAAAAAACACTCAAATCCAGGGCAGGATATGTGAAGTTATATAACTTCACGTTTTTTTTTTTTATTCGCACGGAGTGCTCAACAAAAATCCTGCTCTGCGAGGCTAAAAGACAAAAACATGGCTGAAAAAAACATCACTCGAAAAGGCAGTACCCCAATTTTGGTGTGTGTGACACCCGATGAAAAACAAAAGATTGAAGCGTTAGCGCGTCAAACAGGTTTAAGCACCTCGGCGTATTTACGCGAGTTAGGCTTAGGGTATGTACCTAAAAGCATTGTGGATTATCAACACATGCTGGAATTATCGAAGCTTGGTGGCGACTTAGGCCGCTTAGGTGGGTTACTGAAGCTATGGCTAACGGATGATGTCCGAACGGCACAGTTTGGTAAGGAAACACTATTAGCCGCCTTAGCGCGCATTGATGACACGCAAAAAGAAATGGTTAAGGTTATGAGCAAAGTGATCCGTCCTCATGCAGAACGGTACAAATAAAGCAAAATTTTAGCGGCTAAAATTTTAAGTCTTAAATAACTCCGCTTTAGCGGTGTGTTTCACGAACTGTTCTAAGTACCATCGCTTCGGTAGCTACTTAACCTCAGCCACTGCCAGAGATAGCCGTTCTTCGGTAGCTGATAGGTAACGGACTACACCATAACGTTAAGAATAATCACTCTGTCTCAAACAATGACCATGCGCACGCTTTACTTTATCCGACACGCCGAAAGCGTTTCCAATGCCGGTCAACAGTTTGCCCATGCACTCGCCCAAAGCTGGCCGATACGTCCGGCACACATCATGGTGTCAGAATTAATTCGCACCCTTCAAACCGCACAGCCGTTATGCCACCAATACGGCATGACGTATCAGGTTAATCCGTACCTAAATGAGCTACATATCCTGTCACATGAACGCATTGCCGGTATGACCGGCGCACAGCGAAGACCCTTAGCCCAAGCGTATTGGGCTAGCAATGATGTCTATTTACGTTTAGGACAGCACGCAGATACCTTCGACGAATTCCAGCAACGTGTGGCTTGTTTCATTCAAGCATTGCCGACCTTAGCGCATCAAACGGTTATTATTGGTCATGGTATTTGGTTTGGCTTATTGGTCTGGCGATTACTCGGTTTTTCTGTACATGACAGCGCCAGCATGAACGCATTTAGAGCTTTTCAACGCCATTTACCCCTAACAAACGGTATTTGCTACCGTTTGTGTTCCTACGATGGTCAACATTGGAGTATTCATCATGAACGTTAAGTGATTCATAGCGCTGCTATCGTTCAAACGTAGTCAGTCTGACTTAACGCGTAAAAATTTTAGCCGCTAAAAATTTTTCGCTTATAGCTACCGTTCCGTTCGGTTTTAGGACACACAACCTTTCCCATGATGTTGATGATAGGTTTTGCGTGTCATCAATTCGCATTAAGACATCAATGCTTGGTTTTTCATCCGCTGCCCTCTGTATCACGATAGGCGGGACTTCTCTTCTGGATGGGTTTTTTAGCCATGTCGGCCCACTTTGAGCCTCGCAGAGCAGGATTTTTGTTGAGCGCTCCGTGCGAATAAAAAAGTGAAGTTATATAACTTCACATATCCTGCCCTGGATTGAACGTTTTTTTTTATCGCATTTCATCTTATATTTTTTACGCTAAAAAACGCTGTATGATCAACAACATCAATAATACGCTGATAAAACTCAGATAATTGTTAAATAAAGTAAAAGGTATACGAATATTTAATGATAAAAAATAAAGTAATGATCATTTATATCCATAAAAGAGCTAACAAACATCATTGTTGTATGGATGTTTGTCGATATAAAATCTAACTAACGTTAATTTATATACACATGAATTCAAGAAACCCTACAAAATGGCTGCTCAAAAAACACGATTTATCGCAGTATGGTTGATCTCACTGTTATTTATTGCACTTATCCAGGTTTCTTGAAGCCTAGATTGAGCGTATTGAACAGACGGGTTTTAAGGTCTTCATCATGGCTTATCTCTAAGTAATCAAAGTGCTTGCAATAGACTATTTAAGTGATAGTCAGTGCAGCCGACTATTTTCAAGCGCATTTGTTGACGGCCGGTGTCTTTAACAAGGCTGAGACTTTTTTGTCATTGCCACGTAGTTTTAATGTTGCATAACCTTAATATTTATTTACCGGCTCTTAATGGCAAGACTTAGAATCTATTACCCATTCCCCTGTGATATTTACGCTCACCTAGCGGTAAATAATCGTCTTCTATGCAGTAACTAGCGCACTGCGGCGTATGCGCCAGTTCCGTAAACTAATCTCAAGCCCAAACACTGGGTCAACACTAAAAAAACAATCACCGATTAGTTACGAGGATAATTATTATGAAAACATTACGCGCTGCTTTATTAACTGTTTTAGCGACCGGCTCTTTTGCTGCAGCTCAAAATGCATTGGCTTTACCGTCTGGCTGGTATGACACCGTTCCTGCTTGGACATCGACCGCATCAGCGTGTAGCGTTGATGAATCATCAACAGGTAAGTATGAGTTTTCCGGTACTCAATTCCGCTATTTAGCTGACAATGTGAGTCCAGCCACCAATGGCGGTATTTTCGGCACGTTGTATCAACCGATAACCGTACGCTGCAATGTCACGCCGATGTACGATTATGTACCGGCACAACAAGGCGAGTTGTTTGAGATTCCCGCATCTTGGAAAAGCGTGTCATGGAACAGTTTAGTGGTGGGCTATAAAGACCCGGATGGTATTAGCGGTAATGCTCAAGTATCTGCTTCATTAAGACGCTTAGATCGGACGACGATGACTGAATCCACCATTGCTACCTTTAGCAGCAATAGCTTTGCCCCTGTTGTTGCCGGTGAAGAACTGAAGCAGTTTAGTCATACGTTTGATTTCTTAAAGAATGATTATTACGTTGAAATCAATTTAATCCGTAAAGATAAAACGGTGGCTACCCCGGTGGTGTACAGTGTGCGCTTAACGAATGGTGGCATTACTCCTGTTATTCATTAACCGCTTAGATGAGTAACTGTTGATGGTTAAAAACGGCTCACGAGTAACCTATTGAGCCGTTTTAATTTTCCATAATAATATGGATTTTTTTGGTTTTAAATGAGGGGTGTTTTAAGACGCTTTTTTTTTTTTCACAACCTAATCGCTTTTGTAAGCAATACCTACAGCAATTGGTTTTAGGTATAAGTTTTGTTTTATTAAAAATTAAACATAGATTAATTATATATTCAAGTTAAAAAATAAAAAAACGACTAACAATTTTCCTGTTTGTAGTTTTTTTTATATTGTTTTATATTGTTTAAGAGCCGAAATACATTTTATTAAACAAACAGATACGCGATTAAACCTGTGGAATTTGCTGTGAAACCTGTGGAATTTGCTGTGAAACCTGTGGAATTTGCTGTGAAACCTGTGGAATTTGCTGTGAAA
>NZ_LAJX01000284.1 GCF_000963695.1 Methylocucumis oryzae | reverse complement strand
CTTTGGAAAAATTACCGACTTGGCCCAACAGTCGTATCGATGAGTTGCTGCCTTTTGCAACGGCAAATTCCGAGACAGTTAAGGATCAGAATGTCTTTTAGAAAACAACGTGGCTAGATTGAACGGTTACGCCACAAGGCGGATTGCGTCATTTAATCTTCAATCAAAAAACTAATGGCTTTGCTAGCGCGTTTAAGCGGGTTGGGCGACGTGTCTTAATCGATGAAGCGGAGTTTTTTCGCTTGTGTCGAAAAGCAAAACCAAGGGGGCAAGTGATGAACGCCCTTATTTTTCCACGCGCTGACACTCTGACCGGAAGAGCTTTGGCTTTAATGCTGCAAGGCCAAAAGATAACCCACCGCGACTTTCAAAACCATTCAGCGAGCTATCGGCTTTCAAGTCCGATTGAAGTATTACGGAACCGCCAAGGCTGGCTGATAGCGGACGAATGGTTAGATGGCCCTACGACCGACAAAACCGGACGGAGAGCAAAGTTTTAAGCGGTATTGGCTGGAACCGGAAACAATCCGGGCGGCAGGCGAACGCGGGCGGCTGTTTGTCGAGGCGGTCAAGGAATATGAAGTAAGGGCGGCGGCTACCGCCCACGCAAGGCAGGCACAACATGACTAAATTGCGAGCCGATTATATCAAGGAAGCAGTTAACCCGGCTGATTTTTACCGCCATGAACTACCTGACGCGCGATTAAAACAATCAGGTTGGAACGATGGCGGCCTTTGTCCTTTCCATGCCGACAACAAGCCCGGTTCTTTCCGCGTGAATCTGCAAACCGGCGCTTATCGGTGCTTTGCTTGCGATGCTGCGGGCGGCGATGTTATCGCTTTTACGATGGCCTTGCACGGCCTGAAGTTTGTTGAAGCTTTGGCGCAACTGGCGCGCGATTGGGGGCTGTAATGGACGCAATCCCGCAAACTTACAAAGGCAAGCCCCTGGTGCATTACTGGACGTATCGCGCTAAGGATGGCTCGGTATTCGGCCACGTTGGGCGCTACCAAAACGGCGACGGCAAAAAGGATATTGTCCCGTTTTTTAAAAGTAACGGTTCCGGCTTTCATGCCGGAATCGACGCGGAAACGCGGCCTTTATTCGGCCTTGAAAGATTAGCAAATCATCCGATAGATAAAGCCGTTTTTATCGTCGAGGGCGAGAAATCGGCGGCGGCTTTGCATGGCCTAGGTATTGTGGCGGTCACTTCGTTAGGCGGCGCACAGGCTGCGAATAAAGCCGACTGGACACCGCTAAACGGCTTCAAATTAGCGTATCTATTGCCTGATAACGACGAACCCGGCAAACACTACGCACGGGACGTTTACGCTGCGCTATCGGCCTTGGCAGCGCCACCGGCGGTTAAAGTGTTGCGCTTGCCAGACTTGCCGGACGGCGGCGACGTGGTGGACTGGCTGCAAGGCTTTGAACCCGATTGGGATGGTTACTTGCCTTTTCCGGAATCAAGCACTAGTTGGGCGAAATCCGAACTGCGAACCTTGCTGAATAAAGCCGAACCCGTGCCGAATGATTGGGGTTTAGCCAGTTTAGCGGGTTCCGACTCTAGCGCTTTTGACTGGGAAACGCCGGGCGTAATCGAAACCAAAACCCCACCGGTTCAAGCCTTGCCCACCGAATTAATACCGGAACCTTTCCGGCCTTGGCTGGCGGACGTGTCCCATAGAATGCAAACACCGCCCGACTTTGCTGTAATATCGGCGCTAGTGATGACCGGCTCAGTTATCGGCGCGGGTTGCGGCATACGCCCCAAACAGCGCGACGATTGGGAAGTTATCCCGAACTTATGGGGCGCATGTATTGGGCGGCCTTCTACGTTGAAATCGCCATGTATGAATGAAGCTCTGCAATTGCTGGAACGGCTGCAAGCCGACTATGGCAAACGCTTCGAGCAAGAAAAGGCAGGGGCTGAATTTGAATTGTTGGCAAACAAGGCAATGCTTGACGATGTAAAGGCGCAAGTTACAGGAAAAGCCAAGGGTAAAGGCAAAGACAGAGTTGTAGACCCAACTGACATGGCGAAACTCAAAGCCGATTATATGGAGTTATCTAAATACGCCGAACAGGAAGCCACACGGCGCTTGTTCCTGACAGACGAAACCAGCATCCAAAGTATGACGGTTTTGCAAAGCCAAAATCCGCGCGGCATATTGGTTCGCCGAGATGAGTTACCCGGTTTGCTTGTTCGTTGGGAACGGGAAGACTGCCAAGACGAACGCGCCTATTTTCTGGAGGGTTGGAACGGCAACGGCAGTTATACCGATTTTAAAATTGGGCGCGGCTTGACCGAAGCGCCGAGTATCTGCATATCACTGTTAGGCGGCATTCAGCCGGATAAGTTAAAGCGCTATTTGTACCAAGCCATGAAAGGTCACAATGACGGCTTAATGCAACGCTTACAGCTTGCCGTGTGGCCTGATGAGCCGGAACACTGGGAGCTAATCGACACCGCGCCGAACAAAGCCGACAGACAGCGAGCGTTTAACATCCTGCAAGCCTTGGCGGAACTGGATTTTAAGCAATATGGCGCGGCTCAAGGCGAGCATGACGACCGGCCTTATTTCCGCTTCACCGATGACGCGCAAGCCTTGTTTAATGCCTGGTTAACCGAATTGCAGACCGTAAAAATCAAGCAGGAAGAAAACCCGTTAATGGTGGAGCATTTTGGTAAGTTTCGCTCATTAATGCCTAGTCTTGCGCTGATTTTCCACTGTATTGATATTGCTGATGGTAAAGCAAGCGGCAATATATCAGCAACAGCGGCTAATTTAGCGGTTCAATGGTGTGATTACTTAGAAAGTCACGCACGGCGGATTTATGCAATGGCTGAAAGTCCAGAACATGAAGCAGCGGTAAGATTGGCGGCCAAGATAAAAGCAAAGGCTTTGCCAAGTCCCTTCACCAGCAAAGCGGTTTATGACAAGGGTTGGCACGGTTTAAAGGACAAGCAGGAAGTGGACGCAGCCTGCAATATCCTGATTGATGAAAGCTGGCTGAGGATGACGCGCAAAACCGCCACTGGAAACCGGGGGCGGCCACCTTTGCCAGAGTATCACATCAACCCTGTTTTTCTATAAAAACTCGCTAAGTATGAACCCGCTAAAACCGCTAAATTATTTTAGCCATTTTAGCGGTTGCGAGGTGTAAGCATTTTTTAGAAAAAAAAGAACTGAAAAGTAACAAAACTTGTTCGCCCCAAAATGGCATAAGATTTAACAAAAACGCCGGACAACCCGGCAAGGAATTGCGAAGATGAATACTGAATTGATGACGTTGAATGACCGTATTAACGCACTTAAAGCCCGTGCAAATGCTCCGATAGAGGTATGGCAGCCTGAACCGAATGAGTCGCTTATAGGCGAGTACATTGGAAGCCAAAAGGCCGTGGGCATTTATGGGGAAAATTATCAGATTTTAATTAAGGATGAAAACGGCCAAACCACCGCAGCATGGCTAACACCTTGGTTAAAGGATAATCTTAAAGCACAGGGTGCGACTGAAGGCGACCTGGTAGCAATAACCTTTTTGGGCAAAAAGCAAGGCCCAGCAGGCAGGTCTTATAACGCTTATTCGTTGATGGTTGATAAGGAATAAAAGCTTTACGTTATTGGAAAACGGGTTAGCCTATTACGTCAAAATGGCGTAGTAGGTCTTTAAATTGAA
>NZ_LAJX01000283.1 GCF_000963695.1 Methylocucumis oryzae | reverse complement strand
AAAAATCATTTTAGTTCCCCTCTGCGTCACTGCCATTAAGCTAAGGAATATAACAATATAATCAATGAGTTGTGTTTTGTGAAATATTCTTCCGTAGGACGGTTTCGCGATAGCAAGCCGTCATCGGCTCGCCTCGAAATGGTAGATTGCCTATCGGCGAATCCCCTTACCGCGTTTTCAGTCACATAAAATAATTTCCTCGTATCTACCCACTAAACAAAAGCGTTTTAAGATGCTGCTCAACAATTATTTGATCCGTCGAAGCAAGCTGTCCTAATTTTCGCCAAAACCAAACGATTGTCCAGCGTGAACAGTTTTAGGCGAATACTAGAGGGGGCAGGCAATCCAGCGGTCGTTAAATCTTCAATTCGGGTATCTAAAGGCCAACCGGAATGCTTTGTGCTGGTAATCATCGCCATAACACTATGACCAATACGCGAGTTAAATGCCTTGTCATCAGATAATACCAAGGCAGGTCTGGTCTTGGTTGATTGCCGGTCAGTAAACGGAAACGGTACCTTGACAATATCGTAACAGTTATAAGTCACGATATGCCTCGTCATCTTCTAGGCTATTCCATTCTGACAATGTGCCGCTAACCGCTGTCAGATAATCCAAATCTAAAGGTTCCATACGGCGTACCCAAATACGCCCATCCGCGTCAGTTTCCCAGACAATAGTATCGCCCGTTGCGAGATGCAGCTTTTTACGCACATCGGCGGGTATGGTGACTTGACCTTTGCTGCTAATTTTTGCCAGTTGTGACATAACGCCTGCCTATAAGGTAAACATGTCTTACTGTAAGCCATGTTTACTATCACTGCAACGGTTGCAGTGTTACGCTAGACAATAACTCATCCAGATCATAATTAATACTGGCGACACCAAAATCCGGTTCTTGGTTGAATGGGTTGACCAGGTAGTGCGAAGGACGGTTTCGCGATAGCAAGCCGTCATTGGTGCGCCCCGAAATGGTGGATTGCCTATCGGCGAATCCACCTTACCGCGTTTTTTCTAAAAGTCATGCTCCGTTAAGCCAGCGTCTTTGAGCAATTTACTCAGTGTCCCAATTTTTAAATCTTGATTACCATGAACTGGCACTGTCAAAATTTCACTCCTGCTCGGATGCGTATAAATATGATGACTGCCTCGAATCCGTTGCAACTGCCAACCATGTAGATGCAACAGCTTACAAAAGATCTTGCCAGAAATGGATTTCATAGCTCAATTTCGGCAATTTGTATTTGATTATTGTCCTTGGTTCGCATTGCAGCGGCTTCTAACCAACCTTCTGCAGCCTCTTTTATGTTAAATAGCGTTTCCTCAAATGTTTCACCTTCTGAAACACAACCCGCAAAAGCAGGGATTTCAGCCCAAAACCCGCCCTCTTCAGCAGAATGAACTACAACCTGTAACTTCATAATTTCCCCGACATTAATGATTTTACTAAATCCGACGATAATTGGAGGACTTTAGCACCGTTGAGAAAACTGAGCAAACCTAAGAGCCGAGTTCATTATTGCGTAGAGTAAAAGCACAAAGCAGATTAATGCGGAAAGCGAAATCAATCGTGACCACCCAAGTTACGGTAAGTCAGCGCGTAGGACGGTTTCGCGATAGCAAACCGTCATCGGTACACCCCGAAATGGTGGATTGCCTATCGGCGAATCCACCTTACCGCGTTGGCAGCACTGTCGATAACACGAGCAATTTTGTCAGGCTTAAGAAAATGACCACCCCATGTTTGCATGTCTTTAATTGCTTGATCGGCTTGAGCGGCGATGGCTTGGGGCGAGCCATAGATGATCAACAGTTTTTCCAACGTGACGCTGTCCAAGTCGAACAACGCCAACACTTCCGGCCAATGCGACTTAAGTACGCTTCCAGGCGGTTTTGGTTACGTTCTATACTGACTTTGGTACATCTCATATTCACGCCGCGTCGCATTGAGCTCGCGTGCCGCACTGTCCAATTCGTGCCAAGGTTTAGTCAGGCCTTCTTGATGCAGTTTGGCAATCAGACAGGCCGCTTTGGCGTCATGTAAGCTAGGAACACCATCAAAGATTTCTTTCGCATCATGAACCCGCTTGGCACTCGCTTGATACACGTTAAATCCAGCTTCGCTGAATTGGTAGCGCATGGCGTCTCCGTAAGTACCGGTCGATTCCATGACGACCGTGACCGAGCCATTGAACTGCTTCAAGTATTTAATCAGCTCGCGGGTTTCGGGTAAATCCCATTTGACTAAGAACGATAGCTTTTGATCTCTAGTCGTTAACAGGCCATATTGTTGGAGCTTCGCTACATCAACAGCAAAGGTAATTGCTTCGCCAACAAATTGCAGGCTTAACTCCTGCCAGTTTATTTCATTGATTTTTTTCGTACGATAGTTATGCTTCTTCATAGTGGGAATACCTCCATGGCTAAGGCTTTAGTTTCAGTTAAAAGGCCTTATTTTGAGGGTTCCCACTCCTCTTTTCGAGTCGTTACTATAGCTGACTTTGACCGATTTGTTAGACAAATGTAACTGCCAGAAATAGCTAATTACTAATTGCCTGATGTACGCATTTTATAGGCTAAATACGTTGTTCGACGCATTTCAATTCATTTTTAACAGTTTCGTTGCGTAAAAACGATATTTGTTGTACTGGGTCATTAAGGTCATACCCTTTATAGGACTCTGAGAGCTTTACGAGTTCAAAGTCTGTTCTAAAACCCCAGTCGTCAATATATTTTCCAGTACCCGCGCTGTAGTCGGAATTATTGGCGTCAAAAAATGCAATTTTTGTTAACCCGCTGACTTCAGAAGCATTAACATCGGCACTATATGTAAACAAAAACGCATCCTTTTCAAATTCCGTCCAAACCCTATTGGCTTTGAATCTAATATAGTTATCTTTTGATGCGGTAACTCCCTCAACACGAAAGTCACCTTCCTTTGTTTTGTCATATCGAATTGAAATAAGCGCATATGGATATTTCAAGACTTCTTCTTTCAAAGCATTGTAAGGCTGTGGTATGCCGGCAACGTTCTTTTTTGCATTCCAACCAGTACCCTTCTGCTGCTACCGTTTGAGGGTAGAACCATTTTCTCCAGTATTCTGATGGTCTTAGAATATTTAGGTAGAGGAAAACTAAAGTTCCATAAACAACAGAGTATGATACGGCTGAAATCGCAACATGAGTAAAAAAGTCCCCATTTTTTCTCTTCTCTGATTTTATTGATTACCAACGAGACTAACGCGCTTGTAAGCATGACTGACAACGAGTTAATAATTATTTCTTCCGGTTTCATTTATTCTTTCCTCGATCAGTCTAGCTCTTACGTTAAGGAGAAAGCCCGCCTTCGCGGAACCTCGAATCCCCGAGAAAATGGACGGCGGGCTTTTCCCCTGCAACACCCTGTTAGGCTGGATGGAACCCTGTAGTTACCAGCCTGGAATGATGAGTTTCGCTTCGCTCTACCCATCTACGTGGGCTGTCTAAGTACATGTGATTGTGAGCGCAATTAAAACTCCATACCAAAAGATTCGTATACTGATTTCGCTTTGTTAAATACATCTGAACCAACTTCTGCGAATGAAAGTAATTTCTTTGCTTTTTCTAGCCATTTTAATATCAAACTCTTATCAGGGTTTTCTTCATCAGATATTTCTTCCTTAATATTCTCAAATTGACGAGTGGCATCTTTTGCATTTGCACTACCACCGCTTTTGTTGAGAGCTTCTATTAATGAATCGAGCTTTTCAAGTTGCTCGGATTTCTTGGTAAAAGTAGAGCCGATGGCTATATCGCCACTGCTTATTTGGTTCTGCTGGCTATCTCCTTGATTAATATTGGCAGAGTTGTTTGCAATGTATTTTCTTTGATCCATTTCAGTCGCACCGCTGTTTAATATGTGGAATACAGGACTCGCATGAGAGAAGCCAGAAACAGGCAATCGCTCAAAGAATTTCTGATAGAAGTCTCTTATGTTTCTTTCGACTTCATAATTCTGTTGTAGAAAGGTTATTCTATTTTTTAAAGCCATTATTAACCGTGAATGCTCAACAGGCGCTATTAACTCTGGCATATCCTCAATTGGCGCTCCCGATTTTATTTTTTGAATATATTCATCAAGATCATGTTTGACGGAATTTCTGGTGCCGGTAATGCCAAAATCCTTTATGACAATTTTGAAAGAAATCTTACCTTCAATGCTACTGTCAATAGATACTGTTACTTTATATCCTTTGAGCGCAGCATATTCTTCAAAGCCTTTTAATAGGTCGTGAAATATAGATTTTCTTTCCTCTGGAATATCAATCGTTATATAACCACCAAGATCCGAATAGTTTCCGCCATTATCGTTGTTGACTATGATATTATTCGCGCTTTCATATTCTTTACGCCTCATATACAACTCTTCTCGCCGCATTTCAAAATCACGCTCTCTACTTGCTCGCCATTCTTTCAAGACGGACATTCCAAACAACATAGCAAACATAGTTGCGGTAACAGGCCATATTATGTTTATCAGATCATATGCTATCATTTTCAGTTTGTTTTTTTGTGAAAACGCCTAACGCAGAGCTAACCGGGCGCGGCCAACAATAGCTTGAAAATAGACAATACGCCACATGGCCGCGCTCCGGTTGAGCGCCGGGTTAGCAATGTTGTTTTTCATTACATCCACTCACAACCTTGCTTTTAACTCTCTATGAAACTGATCTGCCGAGTAGACTCTTTTTGTGTACCCAACGCTCTCTGACAAAGAAACCATAGTGTCTTGTTTGTAAAACTGAATAAACGTATCAAGATCATTCTGATTTTTCAAAATCGGCCATTTTGTCAAAAAGTCAGGCAAGCTTACATTTGTCAACTGAAAAGAAGTAATCCTCCTATCCTTTTCAGAACCAACACCAATTTCAAAAGGAACCCACCACGATTTTTCAGTATACCCTGAAACCACTGCCATTAAATGTGTACATTGACCAATCCTTTCCATCAATATTTTTGTGATGTCATCAGTTGTTTGAAGTCCCGGATCAAATACATCTACATAGCAATTTACGTTGTTCTGTTTGAGGTATCCGGCAATACGCAAAGTTTGTTCTTTGTCCTCGCGTTTATGTGAAAGAAAAACCGGCATATGATTCTCCTTGAGCTGCTAACGTTACGGTAAGGGGCGCGCCGCTAACGAAAGCGAAACGAAGCCGCCGAACCTTGATAAAAACCAAACTTCAAAACCGCCAACGGGCGGCGCGTCCCTTTGACCGACTTGTTGGGCTTGACAAAACTACCAAGGCTAATGAAGGACAAGCTAAAAAGGCTTAAATTGCCCCAGCAGGTTATTTCCAAATTAGGCACACCATGAAGTAACTTTTCAGTAGAAAAAAACAACTCTATTCATGATTTTGAAAGAATTTTTTTTGCTTCATCTTCTAACCCAGGCTTTGACTGGGGCTTCAAAGCATTGTTCTTGTGAGCTTCGCCAACATTACTTTTTATGTCTTCAATTATGTATGATCTTTTTATTATTTTACTGTCATCGACTTCAGGCTCAACTTGTGTTGATTGACTAACACTTGCTTTATTTTCTAGGGAGTTGGTATTTGGATTAAATTCTTCAGTAAGATTAGTTCTTTGAGTGCCGCCAGTAAAAAGTGCCGTGACCAAAACAAGACCTCCGAAAGCCATAAAAACAGTCCGGGACCGATACCAGAAA
>NZ_LAJX01000282.1 GCF_000963695.1 Methylocucumis oryzae | reverse complement strand
TAAACTTATTTGGTAGTAGCTATCAGCATCAAGCTGAGCAGATGATGGCTAGTTTATTGGCTGAGTTATAAATTAGCTGTTAGCATCATAACCTTTAGGGTTATTGCGTTGCCACAGCCAAGTATCAGCAATCATATCGTCTAAGGTTTTTTCGGCACGCCAATTTAGTTCTTTTAAGGCGAGCTCTGGATTGGCAAAGTATTCAGCCAAATCTCCGGCGCGACGCGGCGCGATTTTATAGTTAATCGTTTGGCCAGTCACTCGCTCGAAGGTGTGAACCATTTCTAGGACACTGTAGCCATGACCTGCGCCTAGATTATAGGCTTTGCAAGCACCATTCTGGAAGCTGTCACCGGTGAGAGCGGCTAAGGCTTTGACATGGCCTTTGACTAAATCAACGACGTGAATGTAATCCCGAATACCTGTGCCATCCGGGGTAGGGTAGTCGTTGCCAAATATGGATAATTGCGGTAATTTGCCTATTGCAACTTGTGCGATATAAGGCATTAAATTGTTGGGAATGCCTTCTGGGTCTTCGCCGATTAAGCCGCTTTCATGGGCACCTATAGGGTTAAAATAGCGTAATAACGCTATTTTCCACGGATTTTCAACGCAGTTTAACGTGTCGGCAGCCGATAAGTCTCTTAAAATATCTTCGACCATGAGCTTGGTGCGGCCATAAGGGTTAATAGCTGCTAACGGGAAGTCTTCGACGTATTGCACACTGGTTGAATTACCGTATACCGTTGCCGATGAGCTAAAAACCAATTGCTTAACATTGGCTTCTGCCATGGCTTCGGTTAATACTAACGTGCCGTAAACATTATTGTGGTAATAAAGACCTGGCTTAGTGCAAGATTCGCCAACCGCTTTTAAACCAGCAAAGTGCATAACAGCACTAATCGCTTCTTGTTTAAAAAATGTTAATTAACGCCGCTTTGTCGCGAATATCGTGTTGATAAAAGCTTAGCGTTTTGCCTGTAATGCGTTGCACTCGGGCTAGTGCTTCAACTTTGCTGTTGCTTAAATTATCAACAACGACAACGTTAAAGCCAGCGTTTAATAATTCGACACACGCATGGCTGCCGATATAACCGGCACCACCTGTGACTAATATGCTGTTTTGAGTCATTTGGCTAGTTTTAGTTTGATTAAATGAACCCGTCGATTGTCCGCTTTAATGATTTCAAAGCGCAAATGCTCGACGACTAAGCTTTCACCTTTTTTAGGCATGTGTTCTAGTTGACTCATGACGAAGCCGCCAATAGTGTCGTATTCATCGGTAGTTAACTGAGTAGAAAAATATTCATCGAATTCTTCTATAGGTGTTAACGCTTTAACAATAAATTCATGCTCATTGCGTTTAACGATATAGCCTTCGTCTTCATGCTCATCATGCTCGTCTTCGATTTCTCCGACGATTTGTTCTAACAAATCTTCAATGGTCACTAGGCCAGACGTTTGACCGTACTCGTCCACGACAATAGCCATGTGATTGCCGGTTGTTCTTAGCTCTTTTAATAAAATGTTTAAGCGCTTGCTTTCCGGCACAATGCACGCTGGACGCATGATTTGCCCAACGAGTGTCGAGGTTTTATTTTGTAAGACATGAGTCAGTAAGTCTTTAGATAATAAAACACCGACCACATTACTGCGGTCGCCTTCTATGACCGGGTAACGTGAATGACAGGCGTCGACGACAATTTCAGAAATCTCTTCTAACTTGGCTTCGCGGGGTACAACCACCATTTGTGCGCGCGGAATCATGATGTCTCTGACTCTAAGGTGAGAGACTTCAAGCACACCTTCTATCATCGTGAGTGCGTCGCTGTCTAACAAATGCTTGTCCTTAGCTTCTCTTAATGTTTCCAACAAATCTTCCAAATCGTGTGGTTCTCCCCCTGACAGTAAGTGGCTGATTTTTTCAACCCAACTTTTCTGTGGGGAGTGTCTACTAGGAGGTTGGTCGTCACTCATGGTGTTATATGCCTGTATAAGGGTTGTTTATGTTAAGTTGTTGCAACAAAGCTATTTCTTTTTGTTCCATTATTTCTGCTTCGTCATCGTCAATATGGTCGTAGCCTAGTAAATGCAACACACCGTGGATAACAATATGTGCCCAGTGATGGTGTAGTGGTTTTTGTTGTGTCAGCGCTTCTTCGGCAATAACAGGGGCGCAAATCACTAAGTCGCCTAATAAGTCGCTGGCAAAATCGGGTAAGTCAGGTGCTTCAAACGGAAAACTTAACACATTAGTCGGCCCTGTTTTATTCCGGTAGTGTTGATTTAATGAGGCGCTTTCGTTTTCATCAACAATACGAATGACGAGTTCGGTATCATAAGTGCATTCGCTTAGCGCTACATCTATCCAGGTTTGTAATTGTTGCTCAGTGGGTAAGTTGTCGGCGTCAAAGGCCAGTTGCAAATCCAGGTAATTCATGAGTTGGCTTGCTTTTTCTCGTAGGCGTCATAAGCCTCGACAATACGCTGCACTAAGGGATGTCGCACGACATCGCGCGTACCAAAAAAGGTAAAACTAATCCCTTCTACATTTTTTAATACATCGAGCACATGTTTTAAGCCCGACATTTTTTTCCGAAGGCAAATCGATTTGTGTGACATCGCCGGTAACAACAGCGGTAGAACCAAAACCTACCCGGGTTAAAAACATTTTGATTTGTTCTATCGTCGTGTTTTGCGCTTCGTCTAAGATGATAAACGCATCATTTAACGTTCTGCCGCGCATATAAGCCAGCGGTGCCACTTCAATAATCCCTTTATCGAGCATTTTTTCGACTCTATCAATGCCTAACATGTCATAAAGTGCGTCGTACAATGGGCGTAAATACGGGTCAACTTTTTTGTGCTAAATCGCCGGGTAAAAAGCCTAGTTTTTCTCCTGCTTCAACGGCAGGTCTGACTAAGATGAGTTTTCGCACTTTTTTCCGTTTGTAATGCTTCTATCGCACATGCAACCGCTAAAAACGTTTTTACCGGTACCGGCCGGGCCTACACCAAAGTTAATGTCGTGGCTAACGATTTTTCTTAAATAGTCTTGTTGTGCTTTGCCTCGTCCTTTGATTAAACCGCATTTAGTTTTGATATAAACCAGAGGTTGTTCCGAAGGTGAGGCTTGTTGACTTTGTGCTAACTCATCGAGTGACGCTTCTTGCATCGCGAGATGAATCGCTTCAGCGGTTAAGTGCTCTTGCTCGGTGCATTCAAACAAGCGTTGCATTAGCGCGCAAGTGGTTTTGACGGAATCTTCTAAGCCGGTGATTTTAAATTGATTACCACGATTAGCGATTTCCACTTGCATACGGCTTTCGATTTGCCGCAAATGCGCATCAAATTGACCGCAAAAATTCGATAAACGGTTGTTATCGGCGGGTATTAAATTAATTTCTTGTGAAATCATGCGCACTGTGATTCGGTAGTCATAATTTTATCTAAGCTCGATTCGACGAGCCGACCGCGTAGTGAATTAGGCAAGGCTTCGGTAATTAACACATCGACAAACTGCCCGGCTAAGCGCGGATGGGCGATGAAATTAACAACCCGATTATTTTCCGTTCGCCCTTGCATTTGCAATGGATTCTTTTTCGATTGGCCTTCAACTAAAACGGTTTGTACGGTATCTACCATGCTTGCTGAAATGTTCGCAGCTAAAGTCTCGATACGGTGTTGCAATTGTTCTAAACGCTGTTTTTTACT
>NZ_LAJX01000281.1 GCF_000963695.1 Methylocucumis oryzae | reverse complement strand
ACCATACGCGATGATATGAGCCTAGCCGCAATATCAGCGTATATCCGCAAAATGGGTAAATTACCGAGTCATACTGATAAGCTATTTTGTCGTGAATCAAGACAATGAAGTCAAAGGAATTTTGCCACTACAACGCTTATTAACGCACCCGCCAAATCTTCAAGTATCCGACGCTATGGTCACAGACTTTATCGTCTTCCAAACCATACAAGATACCGCCGAAGCGGCACGCGCTTTTGAACGCTATGACTTAATTTCGGCGCCTGTGGTCGATGAACAAGGCAAGCTGCAAGGCCGGTTATGCGTAGACAGCATTATTGATTTTATTCGGGAAAAAACCGATGAAGATATATTGACTCAAGCCGGTGTCACCGAAGAAGAAGATTTATTTGCCAGCGTCTGGAAAAGCGCTAAAAATCGCTGGGGTTGGCTATTGATTAATATTGTCACGGCGTTTGTATCAACGCGTATTATTGGCATGTTTGAAAACGTGATTGTGCAGCTAGTCGCGTTGGCCTCACTGATGCCGATTGTTGCGGCAATGGGTGGTAATACCGGTAATCAAACCAGTATGCTTATCATACGCTCATTAGCCTTAGGGCAAATTACACCCAG
This sequence comes from Methylocucumis oryzae, assembly GCF_000963695.1. Classification (GTDB taxonomy): domain Bacteria; phylum Pseudomonadota; class Gammaproteobacteria; order Methylococcales; family Methylomonadaceae; genus Methylovulum; species Methylovulum oryzae. The sequence continues at coordinate 3,240 of NZ_LAJX01000281.1, read as the reverse complement.
CAATGTCTTAAGACTGATAAAAAAAGAACTCGCGTTAGCGCTTATTAATGGCACTTTTATCGGGATAATTTTAGCCTTACTTAGCTTTTTACTGTATCGCGACTGGGAGATTTCCTGTGTAATGGGTATTGCTATGTTTATTAACATGCTAGTCGCGGTCACTGTTGGGCTTAGCATACCGCTGCTACGTCATCGTTACGGCAAAGACCCCGCAGTCGGTACCAGTATTATTCTTACCTCAATCACCGATTCTATGGGCTTTTTCATCTTTTTAGGCTTAGCGAGCTTGTTTTTGATTAATTAGCCGTTATAACAGCAGTACCCATAAGCGGCGAATTTTTTTGTGAAACTTATCAAAACGTACAAAACTCTTGTACTATGTAAAACTGTATTAACTTAAGGAGACTATAGATTATGAGTACAAAAACCCTTTCAGCACGTCCAGCCAGTGACGTATTAGCAACGAATAAAGTATTGAGAAACACTTATTTACTGTTATCGATGACGTTGTTATTCAGCGCCATGACAGCAGGTTTCGCGATGGCGATAAAAATGCCACCAATTAATATGTGGATTACGTTAATTGGCTTTTATGGCTTATTGTTTTTAACGACCAAATTCCGTAACAGCGCAATGGGCATCGTCTGCGTTTTTGCGTTAACCGGTTTTATGGGCTTAACATTAGGCCCAATCTTAAATCATTACATCACCGCCTTCGGTAATGGTTACCAATTAGTGATGATGGCGTTAGGTGGTACCGGTACTATTTTCTTAGGTTTAGTCCGGCTATGCATTAACCACGCGTAAAGACTTTAGCTTACTTAGGTGGATTTTTATTTACCGGCGTATTAGTGGCGTTTTTAGCGGGTATAGGCGCAATTTTATTTGCGATACCCACTTTTATCGTTAGCGGTATCAGCAATGTTTATTTTGTTGATGTCAGGTATGATTTTATTCCAAACCAGCTTAATCGTTAATGGTGGCCAAACCAACTACATCATGGCAACCGTTGATTTATACGTCTCGTTATACAATTTATTCTTAAGCTTGTTACAAATCTTAGGCATTATGGGTAGCGACGACTAAGCGTAATACCGCGAGCGCATTCAGCGCTCGCGGCCTTATTCAACGCAGTTGCCAAGTTGAGCGGTAACTGGTCTCTTTATCGAAATCGTCCCAAACATAATCCGGCGTCACAATAGGCTTAGTCGGAATCATAAACGTCACTAAGTCATACGCACCGCTTAATGTTCTACCGACCATGTGCACCATGCCAGTAATAACACCTGCCGTAGCCGCATAAGCCACCCCTTCTTTACGTTTTGACACAATAATGGTCTTAGGAATTTCAGCAATCCCGGTTACAGCATTGGCTAAGCCATTACCTAATTTTGCTCCTAAACGCGCGGGATAGCTCGACGCCGAAACATCATAACTAGCGCTTACCGATAACACAGCGATAATTAGCGCTGTTTTGCATAATTTTTTCATTAAAAGCTCCAAAATATTCACACGGCTTCCAGTTTAATACGGGACTGATACTTCAAACAGTCACATTCGTTTTTAGGTAGGTAGGGTGCGTACACCTTTATAACATCATTAAAATCAATGAAAAAAGGCGCGCACAGCGCACCCTACAACAACACAAGATACCGGATGTGGCCGTTCAGAGTATAGAACCGTCCCAGCTTAAGTTGGTGGCCATAGTATACCGTACAATAATCTCTGTTTTTAAACTGTTACGTCACTTTGTTCTTCATGGTTAACAACTCGCTACGTTTTCAAATTAACTTACGCATTTTACTGACCAGTATTATTATTTTGTTACTGGGTGGTTTGATTGTCATCTGGCAAGCCCGAACATCGGTAAATAGAGAAATCACTTCGTCGTTAAATTTAGCTAAACAACTGATTAATTTACATATTCAATCCCCAGCAACAACTGTGGATTTAAATGATTGGCTGCCAAGTTTCGTCACGCTAGAACAAACCCGGCATTTGCAAATACGGTTAAAGCAAGCCAATGGCGCTAGCGTTACGTTTGGTGCTAATAAGCAACCAGAAACTGAACACCCTATGCCACCGAGTTGGTTTATTCATTTAGTCACTGCCGACGTATCGGGTATAGAGCAACAATTAACCACAGCTCAAGGTCAACCTATCGTATTAATGATAGCGGCTGATCCACTCGATGAAATCACCGAGGCCTGGCAAGAAAGCGGCGTATTTTTTGCTGCGTTGCTTATCATGGCTAGCATCACGTTTATTGCTGTTAACCTGGTCTTTAATAAAGCTTTTTCTGCCATTCAGTTAATCGTGTCAAATTTACAAACGATTGAACAAGGCGAATACGAACAGCACTTACCGTCTTTTTCTAGTTTAGAATTTAACCAAATCGCGTCGGCGATTAACCACATGACCATCACACTGGCCGCTACCAAACGCGAAAACAGCGCACTGACTTTACATTCGCTGGAAATCCAAGAAGAAGAACGGCGCAGACTGTCACAAGAATTACATGATGAATTAGGTCAGTCTTTGACCGCGATTAAAGTAATGGCAGTCACCGCTAAAACACAACCCGCAAATAGCGCGACGATTCACCAATCGATTATCGAAATCTGCGACCATTTGATTACAGTAGTTCGGTCTATGATGCGGCAATTGCATCCTTTAATGTTAGAAGAATTAGGCTTGAAAGCAACGTTAGAGGACTTAATCAATCATTGGATGTTACGCCAGCCCGAACTCAGCATTACGCTTAACTGCTCTGATGACATAGATGGCTTAGACGCGAAAATGACGATTCAATTATTTCGTATTATTCAAGAAAGCCTGACTAATATTGTCCGTCATGCCAGCGCTAACCAAGCCAGGATTGAGTTATCGATAAGCGATGATGATTACTTGCATATTGAAATTCGCGATAATGGCTTAGGTTGCGTAGATAATAGCCCAAAATCCGGTTTCGGCTTATTAGGGATGCGCGAACGCGTCAATAGTTTAGGTGGTTTATTGCGCATACACAGTGAACCGGGTTTAGGGCTAGTGATTAGTGTGACAATTCCTTTATTTATCAGGCTACCAACGTAAGGAGGGACAGGGTATTCAAGGTACAGGACGCCGTAAATACATCCCTGTAGGCTTGGTGGCAGCATCCATGCAGCCAACACCTGGAACCACAAGGATGTGGTGAATGCAGAAAACGCACGACTGCAGGACGCAGGAGGTAGAGCAATG
>NZ_LAJX01000280.1 GCF_000963695.1 Methylocucumis oryzae | reverse complement strand
GCCACGTAAAATGGGACGACATTGCTCGGTTAGCCGTAGCGAGCCAAAATTGCTCAAAATCAACAACCACTAATCCACGCGCAATAAGCTGTCTAAAAACCGAATGCCATTGCTGCTCATTTAAACGCCGTACCAATACCAAAACGTCGACACGTGGTCGTGGCCGTATTTCAGTACCCGTTCCGTTTTATGGCCTAATAACACATCGATTAAATGCGTAGCGCCATAACGCTGCCCTGTACGATAAATGCACGACAAGGCTTGCTGCGCTGCAAGACTAGCATTCCAGGTGTATACAGGCTCTAAACAGGTATCGCAATTACCACACGGCTTATCTAGCACGTCGCCGAAATAATTTAATAATGCTTGGCGTCTACAATGTACCTGCTCACATAAGGCCAACATCGCATCGAGCTTATGATATTCAATGCGCTTATGCAGCTCATCAGTACCCGCCTCTTGCAACATACGTCTTAACGTAATGACGTCTTGTAAGCCATACGCCATCCACGCATTCGCGGGCAAACCATCCCGCCCTGCTCTACCCGTCTCTTGATAATACGCTTCTATGCTTTTAGGCAAATCTAAGTGCGCTACAAAACGCACATTAGGCTTATCAATCCCCATACCAAACGCAATCGTTGCGACAATAACAACACCTTCGCGCATTAAAAATTGGTGCTGATTCCGTTGCCTAAGCTCATTACTCATACCGGCATGGTACGGTAATGCTTCTATGCCTTTGCTACATAACCAATCGGCAACTGACTCAACTTTCTTACGCGACAGACAATACACAATGCCGGCGTCGTCTTCATGTTCAGACAAAATAAAATCCAATAGCTGCTGTCTGGCATTTTGCTTTTGCACAATGCGATAACGAATATTCGGCCTATCGAAACTACTACGAAAAATTTTGGCATCAACCAGATTTAAACGCTGAATGATTTCTTGCCGAGTTTTATCATCGGCGGTTGCCGTTAATGCAATGCGGGGTATCTGTGGAAACTGCTCGTGTAAAATAGATAGCTGCAAATAATCCGCGCGAAAATCATGTCCCCATTGCGACACACAATGCGCTTCATCAATCGCAAATAATGCTACTTTAAGCTGTGCTAATAATGCCAACATTCGCGCAGTATTAAGCCGTTCGGGCGCGATATACAGCAAATCCAGCTCATTTTGCAATAATTGCTGCTCGATACGTCGCGTTTGCTCTAACGTTAACGTCGAATTTAAAAACGCTGCTTTAACCCCGACTTGTAACAACGCTGATACTTGGTCTTGCATCAGTGCGATGAGGGGCGACACGACAATACCAACACCGTCGCGCAACAATGCCGGAATTTGATAACACAACGACTTGCCGCCGCCCGTAGGCATTAACACCAAGGCATCTTGACCGGCTAATAAACAATCAATAATGTCTTGTTGCTGGCCGCGAAAACGGTCATAGCCAAAGACTGTTTTGAGTATTTGTCTAGGTGTGTCGACAGCAACCGTTTTCATTCAATCAGGATATGACTATTCACCAAGTTAGCGGACATAATGCAAACGCTGTCCCAACATATCCGGCGTCACTAGTGTCACACCGCCTTCACTGACATAAAAACGTTGCTCATCATCGGCTCGGTTCTCACCGATGACAGTCCCTTCTGGCACAACACAACCGCGTTCAATAATTGCTTTAGTAATGCGGCAATGGCGACCGATATTACAGTTCGGTAACACAACGCTGTCTTGTACCGAGGTATAACTGTTTACCCGGACATTCGAGAACAACAGTGAATGCCGCACCTTCGCACCCGAAACAATACATCCGCCTGAAATCATCGAATCCACGGCTTGGCCACGTCTATCATTATCATCGAATACGAATTTAGCCGGTGGGGTTTGTGCTTGATAAGTCCAAATTGGCCAGGTGTTATCATATAAATTCAAGTCGGGATTAACGCCAATCAGCTCCATATTCGCCGCCCAATACGCGTCTATGGTACCGACATCGCGCCAGTAGCTTTGTTGACCACTTTGTAAGTCTAAAAATGGATAGGCATTAACGACATATCTATCAATCACTGACGGAATAATATCTTTACCAAAATCATGGCTTAGAGCC
>NZ_LAJX01000028.1 GCF_000963695.1 Methylocucumis oryzae | reverse complement strand
CTGTCTTACGGGTTAGTTATTTGGTGCATGGAATGCACCCTACCTGGCTGAATCGAGCAGGATGAGTTCCTTGGCTTGTACTATTGCCAATAGAGCATATACCGCTTCCGTTTCGACTCTGATGCGAGGATGAGTCTGGTTGTCCAGCGGGCGTTGCAGGCGCAGCAATTGTCAAGATAAATACGCATGGTTTGATATATGCAATTGGCATTTCTTTGTTTTTGGCAACATCATCCGCTTCGTTGATGACGGTTTGCTAGCGTGAAACTGTCTTACGGGTTAGTTATTTGGTGCATGGAATGCACCCTACCTGGCTATTTTTTGACTAAAATTAACGCGATAAGGTGTGTCTTACAGAGGTTGTGCCGAACAACGTGAGGCGCAACGTACGGGAGCGATGCGCCTCCTAACGTCGGCAGTTAAGTAGGGTGCATTCCATGCACCAAAGACCTGCGTCAATAACGTGTATCTCCGAAGAAATCCCGACCCAATCACACCAAACACCATTTTTCACATAACCCTAAAACGTTCAATCTGTGCGCTCTCTTTGGTGCATGGAATGCACCCTACCTGGCTGAATACTTTCACAGTCTCTATCGGCGAATCCACCTTACCGCGTTGTCAAGATAAATACGCATGGTTTGATATATTCTATAGGTATTTTCTGCTGTCGATGCGATTGTTGAAGGTTCAGCGATTACGGTCCGATAAGCAACATTGGAATGCCAATAGTTTTCCATTTGGGCCCAATACGTTCCTATCTTCTCACGTGCCTCAGCAACGGATGAAAACTCCTCGTCAAGCTTCATGTGATTGCAAATGCAGCAAGATGTGACCAAGTTAGACTTCTCATCCGTTCCACCACGGGATTTGGGTTTGAAATGGTCAACTTGCAGGAATGCCCAAGTACGAAACGAGTTGCCATCAAAACCGCAGTAGACGCAACGAAAGCAGTCTCTCTCAAAAATATCTTCATCTGGCGGACGCATGATTACTCCTTGGTGAGCCTAACAAGAAAAAATATATCGACTAAAAAAAAGAACAGCATTCATATAATCTATTAATTCTCATACCATTCCCCCTTCAATACATCTTCAGCAATAGCAACAACGCCAGGTAATCATACAACCTAGAGCATTTAAACAGATAAAGCAGCCGCCTGCAACGAGCTATTTTTCAGCATAGCCGCTGATATTCAATGCCAAGTGGTTCAAAACCACCTTACTGGTTGTTTTCAACTGGTGTCACTTGGAAAAAACAACCATTACCATTTCAATAATACTCACTCATTTTTTTTATACTTTAAAAATCATAAGCTTAAACATATAAATTAACCTTGTTATATTGGCTTGATAATTGCTATTTCTTAGCGATACATTGTAAATCAGGCTACCCACTTAAGACGGGACAGTCAAGTGAGAACAGTGTCATCTCGGCTCGGCAACTGCTCCTGCGTTGCTAAGCCACAAGGAGGTGCTTGAAGTTTTGCCATCCATGTCGCCTGGATTCCGGCAATCCCTGCCGGAATGACGATTTAGCTCCACTGGCTAAAATTAAAAGTGTCCCGTCTTTAAGTGTGTAGCCATGAATCATGCATAACGTACAACCCTAGTTTGCTCAGTTTAATCATAACGTGCTAACACGCTAGGGATGTCAAGTCACTGAGGGAGTATGAGAATGAGAGATTTAGCAGCAGTTATTCCAAAAACGGGGTTGGCGGGTTTGAAAGCCCATTGGTGTAATGATGTGTTATCCGGTTTTTTGGTGTTTTTAATTGCGATGCCATTATGCTTAGGCATTTCTATGGCGTCAGGTTTTCCGCCGTCAGCAGGGCTGATTACTGCGATGGTAGGTGGATTATTGGTGTCGCGCATTAGCGGCTCGTTTGTCACGATTAATGGTCCGGCTGCGGGTTTAATCGTTGTGGTGCTGGCTGCGGTACAGTCATTAGGTGAGGGTGATGCGATGGCAGGTTATCGCTACACCTTAGCGGCGATTGTCGTGGCAAGTATTTTTCAAATTTTATTGGGCGTGTTTAAAGCGGGTCGGTTAAGTTCATTTTTTCCGGCTTCGGTAGTTCACGGTATGTTGGCTGCGATAGGCATTATTATCATGGCTAAACAGCTCCATGTTGTGATGGGGACGGCACCGGAAAAAGGTAGTAGTTTAATTTCGACGATTTTACAAATCCCGCACAGTTTCATTAACTTAAATCCAGAAATTGCGCTGATTGGCTTTACTGGCCTGGCGATATTAATTGCCTGGTCTATGGTTAAAAATCGTTGGTTGAAAATGATTCCGGCACCGTTAATTGTCGTGTTAGTCGGTATTGGTTTGGGTCGGTTTTTCGATTTGGAACATGAGCACATGTATTTGTTTCTGCCTGATGCGACGTTTTTTACCGCATCATGAGGCAACGGTAGGCCCTAAGTTTTTAGTATCGATTTCAGAGAATTTTGCCGCTAGCTTTTATTTCCCTGATTTTTCCAAAATAGCTACCGCAGAGTTTTGGGAAGCGGTATTAAGCATTGGTTTAGTCGGCAGCTTAGAAAGCTTATTAAGCGCGATGGCGGTCGATAAATTAGATGTGTATAAACGCCATGCTAATTTAGATAAAGATTTAACAGCCATAGGTATTGGTAATCTGATTTGCGGTGCAATAGGCGGGTTGCCCATGATTGCCGAAATCGTGCGTAGTTCGGCTAATGTTAATAATGGTGCGAAAACCGGTTGGGCTAACTTTTTTTCACGGTTTATTTTTGCTGTTGTTCGTCGTGTTATTCCCGCGCTTAATTCATAGCATTCCGTTAGCCGCTTTAGCTGCGTTGTTAGTGTTTACTGGTTTCCGGTTAGCCTCGCCAAAAGAATTTGCTAAGGTCATGGGCTTAGGTAAAGAGCAATTGTTTATGTTTGTCGTGACGATTATTGGTGTCATCGCTACTGATTTGTTAATCGGTGTTGCTATCGGCATTTTGACTAAGTTTACAATTCATTTAATTCGCGGTGTTAAACCTAGCAATTTGTTCAAAATGGAGTTTCAGGTTTCATCAAGAGATAACACGATTTGGATAGACATTTCAGGGGCGGCGATTTTCTCTAATTTGTTGTCATTGAAAACCGTGTTAAAAACCATTGAACCGGGTAAAAGCCTTATTTTTCAACTGAATGATGCGTTTTTATTAGACCATACGGTTATGGAGTACTTACACGAATTTCAACATGATTACCAAGATCATGGTGGTACGTGTCAGTTTATTGGCCTGGAATATCATCAAGCCTATGCGAATCATCCGTTAGCGGCGCGTCGTATTAAACAAGACTTAGTTTAATGGTAAAGGAGGTTTTTATGACCGCTGGCAAACCTGATTTTTCGTTTGATTTAAACTCGGCCATTGCGCATATTGCGCACTGGTTGCCGACTCAAGGCCCGATTAAAGATTTTATTCATCATAATACGTTACATGCTGTACAAAACTATTCGTTTCACGACGGTGTGGCAATTGCCGCTAAAGTCTTTGGTGCACGCAGCTATTTGCCGATAGCCGATTATCAAGCGCGTTATCGCCAAGGTCGTATCACCGATACGGCGATTGCTTGGGCGCTTGCTCATTCTGGCTGTTCTGAGTCCGAGCAAGCGGCGTTGAAAGAGCATTTATTCAAAGATGATGATAACGGTCATTATCCGCCCGTATCATTAGCTAATCATGGTATTCGTAACCGCTGGTTAAGCCATTTAGCTGTTGATTTGAATTCCTTAGCGCATCCCGTGTTGTTTCGGTTATTGGGTAATTTTCTCGATCAAGGGATTAGCCGCTGGACTTTAGCTAAGAAATCCGAATCATTTTGGCAATGTGTCTGGCGTTTTAAGCCATGACAGTTTAATACCGTTATATCCGTTTACCGACCAAGACAGTTTGGAGTTATTAAACCAGCCGCCTGAGCAAGTCATTACTACGTGCTTGCAAAAAATCGTTGGTTTTGAACCTTTATACGAGCAATATCTGTTAGAAATGCTGTTAGCGCATCCTGGTTGGTCAGGTATGGTCAGGGTTTTAGAAGAAAATCCTAAGGCGTTATTAGAGCCTAGAGACATTAGCTTGGCCCATATGATAGCGGTGGAGTTGGCCATTGAATGGGGAATTTTACGCCATAAACGCGGCGACACGTTTACTAACGTGGTTAATACCCCTGAGTTATGTGAAGTGCCGTTATTAGCCGACTATGAAAAAGACCTTAATATTCCGCTGCCATTGAAAGTTTGGCATGAAGCGATGGAATATTCATTGCACTATGAGTTATTAGCGGCATTAAAAGCGCAAGACGCTCCTGCTAAGCCTTTGAATGTGCCTGTCGCGCAAGCGTTGTTTTGTATTGATGATAGAGAATGCTCGGTACGCCGGTATTTAGAAGCCGCTAATCCCGCGATAGAAACGTTTTGGCGTGGCTGGTTTTTTCGGAATTGATTTTTTATATCAAGGTTTCGACGATGCGTATCCGGTTGCACAATGTCCGAATATTCTCAAACCTAAGCATTTAATTGTGGAAAAAAGCGTACACGCCACGCCTGAGAAAGCCGGTTTGACCGATGGGTGGTCAGATTTGCATGTAAAACCGCATTCGTTATTAAAAGGTTGGCTTTATACGCAAATTTTGGGCTTAGGTTATGCCGCGCGTATGGTTTGGGATGTGTTTAGACCTGGTCCTCAGTTATTAGCGATAGAAAAATTAAGTGAATTAAACGCGCATACCCAGTTGCATTTGCTTAGAGAAAATGATGAGCCGGATGCAGAAGGGCGTTTATTAGGTTTTTCGTACGCAGAAATGGCCGATAAGATTGAAGGCTTGTTGCGCACGATTGGCTTAACTGATCGCTTTGCTCCGATTGTTGCCGTGATTGCGCACGGCTCTAGCAGTACCAATAACCCGCATTTTGCCGCTTATGATTGCGGCGCGTGTTCCGGCAAACCAGGCGCGCCTAATGCACGGGCTTTTGCTTGGATGGCAAACAATTCTGCGGTACGCGCGTTATTGCGTGAGCGCGGTATCGCGATTCCCGAAACGACGGCTTTTATTGCAGCCTTACACAACACGAGCCGCGATGAAATGACTTATCTGGATCAAGCCTTATTCAGTGCCTATCCACAGGATTCATTAGCTGCGTTACAGACTGCTATGCAAGAGGCATTGCGTAAAAACGCGTTAGAGCGTTGTCGGTGGTTTGAGTTAGCACCTAAAGCTAAAACTTGTGATAAGGCTCATGCCCATGTAGTGACAAGAGCCACATCAATTTTTGAGCCTAGACCTGAGTTAAATCATTCTAATAATTTATATTGCGTTGTCGGACGACGTGCATTAACGCAACAGTTGTTCATGGATAGACGCGCGTTTTTGCATTCTTACAATCCCAATACTGACCATGACGGTAAAACCATTAACCGTATTTTATCGGCTGTGATTCCTGTCTGTGGGGGTATTAATTTGGAATATTTGTTTTCCAGAATTGATAACTCGGTGTATGGCGCAGGTACTAAGTTGCCTCACAATGTCATAGGGTTATTAGGCGTTGCCAATGGTGTTGAGGGCGATTTACGCACCGGCTTGCCGTCACAAATGATAGAAGTTCATGAGCCAGCGCGTTTGTTAATTGTCATTGAGCAAACGACTGCGTTATTAGATAAAGCGTTTGCTGAGTTAAATCCTGACTTAGTAGAGTGGTTGAATAATGCGTGGGTGCGTTTAGCTGCATGCGACCCTGTCACGCGTGATATTTCATTGTATCAAGCTACAGGCTGGGAAGCGGTGGCGGGTTTAACGGATGGTCAGGTGCCTACGGCGACAAGTTCAGAGCAAATTATCGCTAATCAAACCCAGACTATTCCAGTGCATGTATTAAGGAGAGCGGCATGAATGCGTTATTAATCAGTTGCCAGTTACTGCCTTTAGTCGGTATTTTGCTTATTACGTTGTTCGGCTCGGATGAGCATAAGATTGCACGTTTAAGTTTTTGGGTGACCCATGCGATGGGTTTGGCCATTGCCTGTTTATTAGGTATTTGGGCTTGGCAGGGTTTTCCAGCCTACGAATTTGAATGGTTTACGCTGTATGAGCATGGTAATTACCGATTACCGGTTTTGTTTTATTTAGACAAAATAGGGGCGACGTTATTTATTTGCGATTTGGGTGGTGTTTTCCGTGATAGTGCGTTATTGCCGACATTATTTGCATAGAGAATATGGTTATAAACGCTTTTTTATCACCATTTTCGGCTTTGCCCTGGGCCTTAATATCGTCGTGTTGTCAGGTTCGATTGATATGTTATTTGCGGGTTGGGAAATCATTGGCGTATCGTCGTTTTTATTAATTGCTTTTTATCGCCATCGCGTTCAACCGGTGCGCAATGCGTTAAGGGCTTATACCGTGTACCGTTTTTGCGATATTGGTTTGTTATTAGGCGCTTGGATGAGCCATTTACTGTTTCATGAAAGCGACCATTTCAGCCAATTAGCGGTATTGTTTAAAGACAACAGTACTTCTCCGGCAAGCTTAGCAGCGTTATGGTTAATGTCAGTATTAATTTTCACAGCAGCCTGTGGCAAGTCGGCGCAATTTCCTTTTTGTTTTTGGTTACCTAGAGCTATGGAAGGCCCTACGCCATCGAGTGCAATTTTCTATGGGGCATTATCGGTGCATTTAGGTGTGTTCTTATTGTTAAGAACAACGCCGATTTGGAGTTATCACTTGGTGACGCAAGCGTCATTGTTTTCGATAGGTTTGTTAACAGTCGTTATCGCCAGCATGGCGGAAAAAACACAATCGAATATTAAAGGTCAAGTTGCTTATGCTTCGATTACGCAAGTGGGCTTAATGTTTATGGAATTGGCTTTAGGCTTGGAAAATTTAGTGTTACTGCATTTTTTAGGCAATGCGTTCTTGCGCTGTTATCAATTATTAGTGTCGCCTTCGATAGTTGCCCACATGTTGCGAATAGAGGGTGCTATCGATACCGATAACAGCTTAGCGCTTCCAGCCATGCGTAAACGTTTACCGGTGTCGATACGCGATACCTTACCGGGGGTTTTGCAAAATACGTTGTATGTGTTTGCGCTGCAAGAAGGTAATTTGGAGTTAATCGTGCGCGCTGTGTTTTGGTCGCCGTTAAAGCGCTTTGGGGCAGGGTTTAATGCCTTAACCACGCGTTATCGCTTAAGTTTAGTGATGCTGTTGATATTACCTTGGCCGCTGTTAGTGCAACTGGGTTGGGCTTCGTCTGCCATTTATGCGATTCCTGCCGTGGTTATCATGGTGTTGGCTTCATTAAGCGCGTTTAGCCAAAAACAGTTTTTATGGACGTGGCATGCCGTTGCATTAAGCAGTTTATCGGCGGCTTTCGCCGTTTGGCTGCTACAGCCTGGCGTATTGGTCGATGTGTTATTATTTTTAAGTGGCATTGTACCGTCTTGGTTAATAGGTTATTGGCTGTTGTTACGTTTGCCTAATCCGGAAAATTATCGTGATGCGCCGTTTGCCTATAGAGCGTTAGCAGAAATTCGCCCTGTGCGAGCGTTTGGGTTATTAGTCAGTTTTTTAGGTTTAGCAGGCTTTCCTATTACCCCAGCTTTTATTGGTGAAGATTTGTTGTTATACCATGCGAGTCATCAATTTGCTTGGATAGCTGGGTTAATCGCTGTCAGTTTTGTGTTAAATGGTATTGCGATAGCGCGCGTATATTTGCGCGTTTGCATGGGTAAGCCGTTAGAAATCAGTGGAATACGAAGCCAAGCCATTGGCTAAACGGGTAGGTCGGGTTAGCGTAAGCGTAACTCGACACAAGCCCAAACACTTTAAGGAAATAGTTGAATGAAGAAAACAGTATTAAAAGCATTAGCAGTTGTTTCTTGTTCCATCATAACTAGCTTACCGTTAACGGCAAAAGCAGTAGATGATGTGTTTCAAGACTCTGGCAGTTGGCTGCAATTAATGGCAGAAGGCAGTTTGAAAGCCATTTCACCTGACTTAGCGAATGCGCGTATTTGGTTAGAGGGTCAATCGCGTTACGACCGAGATTTTAGTCATTGGTATCAAGGCATGGCGCGCGTGGCGGTGGGATATTCGTTAAGTGATAGAGCCACAGTGTGGGCTGGTTATACGTGGCTGCCAACCGAAAATTTAGGAAAACCTTATCTATCTCAACAAGATATATGGCCAGGATTCCGTTATGTGCTGCCTACGTCCTGGGGTACATTGATGTTTAGAACCTTAGTCGAAGTCAACTTCTTAGAAGGCGATGACGAGCGCTATAGACCTAGACAAATGCTGCGCTTCATGCATCCTTTAGCCATTGAGCCTCGCTTAAGTCTAATCGCTTGGGATGAGTTTTTTATCCGGTTAAATACCACGAAGTATGGTGGTGATTCTGGTTTTGACCAAAACCGCGCTTTTGCTGGATTAGGCTGGACGTTTTAATAAAAGTGTCCGCGCTGAATTAGGTTATATGAATTAGCTAAGGTAAACTTCAGTCGAATCATGCCAAGCTCATAATGACGATAAACATGATGCCGGTTAGGATTAATACAAGCTGTGCGCTTAAGCATTTTGCTTTTTTATGCAGTAACGGGATTAATACTAAAGCATAAGGTGTAGGCAGCCGTTGACTGATAAAACGCTCTACTTTGCTTGGCACACCCGGTGTAGCATAATCAGCGCCTAAACCATAACTGGCTAACGCTACCCGCACAGGCATAGCGACACTACGATAAATGGGCAGCAATGCTGACGCTATCGGTATCAGCAAGCCTCCAGCAAGCGTCAATAATAATGCGCGTTCAGAATAGTCAAAGTTCGTCACTGCGCAATTAAATAACGCTAAAAGCCAAGCACTGCTGTAATAAGCGGTGGCCAAGCCTGAAGGTACCGCTAAACATAAAGCGATAACCGCGATAACAATGATTTCACCGATGTAAATCGCCATTAACCCCCCCGTTTAGCGCCTAGCGCTTTCATAATACCGATTTGATACGCATGTTCGTTAAGTGTGGTGTTTACTGTGTTAACAATTAATACCGCGCTTAATGCTAACGCTGACCACGCCATAATATGCAATACCCAATGCAAGCCTTGAAAAAAAGGCCGTCCCCAGTGATGTTTAGGATCTTGCATTAATGTCGCAGCGACGGGAATGCCTAGTTCGCCCAGTTTTAAACGCAGGTTAGCGGCAATAGCACGATTATGCCCACTATCTTCAGGTGTTGTTGTTTGTACGAGTATCTGCCGGAAAGCATCAGGTTTTAAATCCCATAACTGGGCTTGTGCAGCGCTAATAAAAAAATGAATTGGACCGCCAAAACCAGGCGGTTTAACAAAAGGGTGGCGGATAATGCCTGAAACAGTAAACCTACGAATGCCTTGTTGAGTATCTAGCTCAAGCGAATCGCCAATACCTTGTTGTAAGTGCTTAGCTGATAACTGCTCTAACGCAACAGTATCCGCTGTAGGCCAGCTACCCGCGCTTAAGTTTAACCTATCATATTTTTGCTGTAGGTAATCTGGACGCATGATGACAATAGCGGTTTGCCAGGGACTTTCTGTGTTCAATCGGTAGCGCACAGTGGTTTGACTAAAAAAATCTATACCCGCTATGTCGGGCATTGCTGTTAGCGTATTAATCCCGGTGGCATCAATTTCACCGCGCAGAATGAATTGTATAACGGCAGGCCGAGACTGTTGATGTGTCGCATCCATGTGTTGTAACTGCAAATCCATCATGCCAACTAAGCTTAACAGCGTAAACAAGCCCATAGCCATACTGAAAATCGCTAGCCAGGTTCGGGTGGGATGTGCCGATAAATCGGTACGGATTTTAGTGAATAACATTAAGGATTAGCCATTTTAGTGTGGCTTTCAATAAGACGGCCTGTACTAAACACGATTTGACGGGAGGCCGAGGCCGCTAATGCATCGTTATGCGTGACTAAAACAATGGTTTTGCCTTGTTGATGTAGCTGGGTAAACAACTCAAAGACCGTATCAGCGGTAGCCGCATCTAAATTCCCGGTCGGCTCATCGGCAATGAGTAATTCTGGATTGTTTGCTAACGCTCTAGCAATTGCTGCTCTTTGTTGTTGGCCACCTGAAACTTGGCTAGGCAAGTGATGGGCTTTGTGCGCTAAACCGACTAAGGCCAGTAATTCCTTAGCGCGTGCTTTACGTTGTGCTTTCGGAATGGCGTTAGTAAACGCCATGGCTAATAAAATGTTTTGCAATAAGCTTAATGCCGGTAATAGCTGAAAAAATTGAAAAATAATGCCGACATGAATACCGCGCCAACGAGATAATTGCTCTTCGCTTAACTGTTGTAAGCGTTGACCACAGACTACAATATCGCCTTGATTAGCGCGGTCAATACCGGTGATTAAATTTAATAGCGTCGATTTACCGTTGCCAGACGGGCCTGTAATCGCGACGAATTCACTTTTATCAATGGTTAAACTAACATCGTTTAAAACCTGTTGTGTTACATCGCCTAGCGTATACGCTTTATAAACATGGTGTAGTTGAACAATAGCAGACATAAAAAGAAGGTGATTTAGTGATGGCGAGCAATGAGGACCTTATCGATGCGCATCCCATCGATGTCCACGACCTCAAAATACCATTCTTCATAAGTGAAGTGATCGGCGACACGAGGAATTTTCTCTAAATAAAACAAAATAAAGCCGCTGACGGTATTAAACGAATTGCCCGATTCGCCTGGAAGCTGTCCCTCCATGCCGGTAACCAATTTTAAGCGCTGAATCGACAAGCCGCCATCAACTAACCACGAGCCATCCTCACGCTCAACCACATCAGGGTCTAAATCATTGTCTAAGATAGGTATATCATCAATAATGGCTTTTAACACATCGCTAAGCGTGACTAAGCCTTCCAATTCGCCGTATTCATTAACAATTAGCGCAAAATCGCCGTGTTTTTTCGCGGAAAAATTCTAATAATCTAGGTAAGGTTAATGAGTCGGGTACATACAGCGCCGGACGCACGACGCGGGAAATGTCTAGTAGTTGCTGAGCCATTAACAGCTTGATTAAATCGCTACGGTGCAAAATACCTAAGACATTTTCCAAGCCATTATGACAAACAATTGTGCGTGAATACGGGCAGTTAGCAATTAGCTCATTGATTTTGTCATTATCATCGTTTAAATCAATGACAAACATATCTTTGCTAGGCGTCATAATGGCGCCAACGCGTTGCTCATCGAGCTTAAGCACGTTAGAGACGAGTCGGCGTTCACTGGCATGAAACACACCAGATTCAGAGCCTATATCCATTAAAATGCTAATTTCTTCATTCGTTATGGTGGCTTGTGGTGGATTTTGCGCACGCAATACTCGCAATAACACATTGCTGGATGATGATAATAGCCAGACCAACGGGCTGGCTATTAACGCGAGCCCATTCATAGGCTTAGCAACGGCTAAAGAAATGCGCTCAGGTCGTTGTAGCGCTAAGCGTTTAGGCACTAACTCGCCGATGACTACGGAGAAATAAGTCAGAACACTGACAGTAATCACTAATGCAATGCTTTCGGCATACGGTGTTAATTCCGGCCAGCGGTTTAACTGTGCCACTAGCGGTGTGGTTAACGCATTTTCCCCTAATGCGCCGCTTAAAATCCCAACCGATGTAATACCGACTTGCACAGTTGATAAAAAGCGTGAAGGCTGTTCGTGCAATCGCAAGGCTGTTTCTGCGCTTGCACGGCCTTGTCTAGCGAGTTTTTCCAAGCGTACTTTATTAGCAGAAACCAATGCCATTTCAGACATGGCAAATAAGCCATTGATGAGTATTAGAATAATGATAAGCGCAATGTCCACGCGACACACCCAGTAGTGAATAAGCGCCTTTTGTAATGGATTATGCTTTTAATAGCAAGTATTACTGGTTTATTGGGATATGATTAATAGAACAGAGGAGATTGACCAATGACCTTACGGTTGGGGCTGCTTTTTAATCGACAATCCAGAAGTCAGCGACGAATGCCAAAAATTAGCAAATATAATAACTTGTTCCACATCCATGCCCTTCAGCATTAAGTCTATACGGCTTCGATTAGACGGTTTTTGTCGTATTTATAGTGTATGGTTGATTGCAATTTTTTACTCTATGCCTAGCTGGGCAGATTTCTCGCTTAGTATTCAGCAGTTACGCAGCAAACCACTAATCGTTAAAGGCTTTAGTCTAACCAGCCGAGAGTTATCATCTGATAGTATGCATTTAACGGCGGCTTTTGATGAATTAACGCTGCCCGAACTTAACTTTAAAACAAGCCAATTTTCTATCGATTGCGCGGCGCTGTTATTCGCAGAGCAGCAGTCTTGTCAACACGCTGATATTAAAGGCATTAGCGCTCAACAACAGCCTTACCACGCTAGGTTAAACTGGCTAAGTAAACCAGGAGCGTTTGACATCAACGTCAACACATTAAAACCTAAAGGGACGACGCTGGGCTTAACGCTGACACAACAGCAAGTACATTGGCAATTTAAGCTACACATACAACAGTTAAATGCCACGCTGTTAAATCAGCTAATACCAACTATTTTAGAGGCTAGCAGCGGAAAATTAACTGGAGTTTGCCAAGCACAAGGCGATGCTAAAGGTCTAAGCACATGGAGTACACAGCTACAAGCGACTAATTTTAGTGTTCAAACGCGCGACGGTTCGTATGCCATCGAGAAGCTTACTAGCGAACTTAACTTTTCTGCCCAACGCAAACAGACGAATTGGAATTGGCAACACCACGCTCGCTTGCAACAAGGCGCTGTGTACGCCAATCCGTGGTTCTTTGAGGTGGGAAAACATCCCATCAGGTTAACCGCATCGGGCTATTGGTCGGATACAACACATCAATTATTGCTCTCAAACAGCCATTATCGGCATGGTACGGCGTTATCAGCGCGTGCATCAGCGTCATTAAGCTTAGCGCCTACCTGGCAGGTAGAAAGCTTAAAATTATCTTTGCGTAGTTTAGACTTATCAAACTTTTCTAATCTCTATATCACGCCTCAACTTGCTGAAACGTTAGACAGCCTGCACTTAACCGGTCGTGTTAACGCGTCACTAACAGTCAAACACAACCAACTCAACCATATTAACGCGGCATTAAATAACGTTAATTTTTATATACCCAAACAAGACGTCGAAATAACCGGTATTTATGGTCATCTAGCCTGGGATTTAAGCCAAAAACAATTGTCATCACTACGCTGGCAACGCATCGTACTCAAGCACTTTCCGTTAGATGCGGCTAGTCTAAAGTTAGTGAGCGTTAATCGCCATATTGAACTCACAGATGCTGTTCAGATTCCCAGCTTAGGCGGTTATATTGCGGTTAATCGATTACATCTTAATACTGACGCGACTCAGCCCACGCTTGCTTTTTCCGCTGAGCTACAACAATTAAAGCTTAATGAGCTTGCTAGCGCTTTTCAGTGGGCACCGTTATCCGGTACGATTAATGGCCATATTCCTAATGTTTATTATCATGAAGACGCCATAACACTAGATGGAGACATCGCTATTGATGCGTTTGATGGTCATATTGCAATTAGCAATTTAAAGGCAGGGCATTTATTCGGTAATTTACCTACCGTAAACGCTGATATAGCGATAACACAGCTAGACTTAAATCAACTCACGCAACATTTTCAATTCGGCAGTATAAGCGGACGCTTATCAGGTCATATAAGAGAACTGGTATTGGAAAACTGGCAGCCAGTCAGCTTTTTTGCTTGGCTGGGAACGCCAGAACACGATGACTCCGAGCATAAAATTAGCCAAAAAGCCATTAATAGCATCGCCCAAATTGGAGGCGGGGCAACGGACAGAATTTCACGCAGTATCTTAAACGTGTTTGATACCTTTAGTTATGAACGGCTAGGTATGGGTTGTTATTTACATAACGGCGTATGCCAACTCATGGGCGTAGAAGCGAACGGGCACGGTTATACCTTAATAAAAGGTGGCGGTCTGCCACGTGTCGATGTGATAGGTTATAATCCACGCGTCGATTGGACGGTTTTGTTAAATCGACTCAGCCGAATTTCGTCCACTAGCGACGTTCGTATCGAATAAAACGGCTACCGCCGCTTCTTAGCAAAAATCGCCCATATAGCGCTTAGACTCATCGTTCCCACACTCTGCGTGGGAATGCGCTGCAACCGCTCTTGCGGTGTGAAACGAGACGCAGAGCGTCCTGGCTACGCTCCCACGCTAGAGCGTGGGAGCGATGAAAAAGTGTTAAATCATTTATGAGCGGTCACTTATAACGCTTAGGTAGCAAATTAAGGAACTCTCTATGCATAAACTTTTCTGGCTTAGCGCCGGGCTGCTCAGCGCTTGCGTGACTATTAATATTTACTTTCCCGCTGCCGCTGCTGATAAAGCCGCCGATGAAATCATACAAGATATTCAAGACTTAAAACCTAATGCACCGGCTGAAAAACCACATTCGGAAAATTCAGACGCCATGCTAAGTGCAGAGTTGCTATTAGACCGCGCCATAAGTTTGGTGATTAATAACGCTTATGCCGATGAGCCTGACTTAACGCTGGATAGCTCAGACATTAGGCAAATCCGCGCCGATTTAGAAGCACGGTTTGCTTCATTACTACCCAATTATCAACAAGGGAATATAGGCTTACAAGCTGACGGTTTGCTTGTCATAAGAAACTTATCATCGTTAAGCTTAAAAGACAAAGCCAGCTTAACCAAACTCATTAACGCCGAAAATGCTGACCGGCTTAAGCTCTATCAAGCGATTGCTAATGCTAATAACCACCCGGAATGGAGCGAACAAATCAAACAACGTTTCGCGAGTCGCTGGGCGAGTCACGCGCAATCAGGTTGGTGGTATCAAACAGCAAATGGAATCTGGAAACAAAAATAATCATGGCAAGACATAGAAAACGCAAAACCCTACCTGAAACACCGGTTAACGCCACAATTACTGCACTGACTCACGATGGTCGAGGCGTCGCGCACGTTGACGGCAAAGCTGTCTTTATCGATGAAGCCTTACCTGGGGAGCAAGTAGAATTTATCTACACCGACATCCGTAAAGATTATGCCGAAGGCCGAGTCAGCCGCATTATCGAAGCGAGTCCGCAACGCGTCACACCCGAGTGTCCGCATTATGGCGTATGCGGTGGTTGTAGCTTCCAACACGTTGCTTCCGACCAACAAATTCTTATTAAACAACACTTACTGGTTGAGCAATTTAAACGTATTGGCAAACTCGATATTCCGGAGATTTGGCAGCCATTAACCGGCCCGCATTGGGGTTATAGGCGCAAAGCACGTATGGGCGTAAAATATGTCGCCGCAAAAGACCGCGTGTTAGTGGGGTTTAGAGAAAAAAAACATCAATACTTAGCCGATATTAATACGTGTTTAGTGATGCATCCTAGCGTTGGTACGCGTTTAACCGCATTAGGCGATATGATAAAAGGCTTAAGTATACGCAGCCAAATCCCACAAATCGAAGTCGCTATCGGCGATCAGGTGACGGTGTTAGCGATACGGGTGCTTGAGCCACCAAGCGCTGACGATATAGAGCAGATGCGCGCGTTTAGTCATGAACATAATCTGCATTTGTGCCTACAAGCTAAAGGTCCAGATTCAATTGTGCCGTTACCTGGCGAACCAGAAGTAACACCTACTTATGCATTACCTGAGCACGGTATTGTCTTTAACTTTAGACCAGCGATGTTTACTCAAGTCAATTATGACATTAACCAAGCCATGATTAACCGAGTCGTTGACGCGTTAGACTTAAAGCCGACTGACCAGGTATTAGATTTATTCTGCGGTTTAGGCAATTTCACGTTACCTATTGCGAAACGTGCCGGAAAAGTCGTCGGTATTGAAGGCGATTTACCTTTAGTCAATCACGCACGCGCTAATGCAGCCGCTAACGGGATTAACAACGTCGAATTTTATGTGGCTGATTTAAGCAAAGACATTAGTCAGTATACGTGGAGTCAACAACGCTATAACAAAATACTGCTAGACCCCTCGCGCGCCGGTGCTGCCGAAGTCTTACATCATTTAGCGCACTGGCAGCCAGAACAACTGATTTATGTTTCCTGTAATCCCTCAACGTTAGCAAGAGATGCGGGCATATTAGTCCACGAGCTAGGTTTTACTTTAGTGAAAGCAGGCGTTATGGATATGTTTCCACATACCGCTCATGTTGAATCTATGGCTTGGTTTGTAAAAAATTAGTCAGCCCAATAGAAAGGTAGAAATAAAATTTAATCAGACTTGAAACTTTTTCAAGTTAGCATAATCTTATTGATGTTCGCCTGCTACGGCGATCAATCAGCCGTATTCCCCCTTTGTAACCGGCTGATTTTCTTTCCAGGCCCCGGCGTCCTTCTCCAAGCGTCGGGGCTTTCTTTTATTATACGGCTACACAGCTTCGCTACGGCTTAACTCCATCCCCCTAAACAACGAACATCGCCTAAACACATCCATACTAGGTGCTACCTGTTTATGTTGGCAATACTTGCCGACTAGTTTTGATAAGCCTTTAATATCCCGGCCGGTGGCTTCAGGAAAAGTGTGCGTCAATTGTTCGATGAGCGCAGCATCCAGATTAAGTTGAAATTGTTCGCTCATCACATGCCAAATCTTACGGCGCGCATCGGTGTCGGGTGGGTAGTATTTAATTAACGCAATGCAGCGCGACACAATGGCTTCATCAATATCGTCGATGCGGTTGGTCGTTAAGAACAATAAACCGTTGAAATATTCCAATACGCGTAAAAAGACCCCGACTACGGCGTTCATTGTCATATTGTTATCGCGGCGTTTGATATAGACATCGGCTTCATCGATGAGCATTATCGCGCCCCAACGCTGCGCGCGAGTTAATACATCTTTTAACGCTTTTTCCATTTCCGCGACGTTTAAGCCCAGCTGACCGGAATGTACGCGGTATAACGGTCGCTTGATAATTTCTGAATACACTTCGGCGGTTAAGGTTTTACCAACACCGGCAGGGCCAGCACATAAGACGGTCGTTCCCCCGGATTTACCGGCGACAATATCGTCCATTAGCACATCCATTTCTGCAGTTAATATGTCGATTAAATCGATTTGCTCTTCGCGTAAGATTAGTTTTTGTTTGAGTTCAGGTTGATATTGATAGGGCTGTATATCAGAAACATGTACCCATAAATGATGATGTAATTCTAAATGGTACATCAATAAATAACCGTGTACCGGTAATTCAGTAAACAAGCCTTTAGGAATCTCAGCTTGTGAGGCTTCAACTTCGTTTTCGACTTTGCCGTCGTAGCGTAAACTTTTTGCCGCTTTGCGCAGATATTTGGCCAAAATATCGCCTTTCGCTTCGGTTGTTAACGCTCTATCGACTAAGATGCTTTCGTCGCATACTAACCGCGCATGACCCCCATCAGTTGATAACACGACAACATCTTTACGCGCCCAATCGGTGTTGCGGTGACTTGCGGTGGGGTCTTCAGCAAAAAAACCAGTACCTTTGGCTAAAAACTGCGTCCCTGATTGGCCACACCATTGAAAATATCGAGCGCTAGTCGCATCGTAGCTGTCAATTAATTCAGGTGTTTCTTTTAAAAAGCCTTTAGCCATGAGAATTTCAGTCATGGTTTTGTCGGTAATGTCGCGGGCGCGAATAATCACCGTGACGACAGTGACTTTGCCCTTAGCGTTGGCTTTTAGTTCTAGTGTGACACGTCCGGTTTCCTCTTCACCTGCGGGCGTATAATCTAGCCGTGTTACTAAATACGCCATAGGTTTACCAGCGACATTAGCTTGAAACAACCAGCCACGCAGTGCGTTGTGAATCAAATAACGCGCTAATGCAGGCAGCAACAATTCCAAATCATCTTCGCCAAACCGCAACGTGTCATCGTTCATTGCTTGTTGCAACGTTGAGAGCTGGGCGACATGACCTTGCATGTCATGACCGTCTTGTTGGTAGAGCGATTTAAGGTAACTGAGTTCGGCCGCGCTTAACTGTTGATATAAGACTTCGGCTTTGCTACCAAAACGCAGTTGTTCGGTTAAGCGGGTTAAATTCGGGAATTCTAAGGCCATGGCCTCGGCATATTTGCGATCTAGTTGCAGTTTCATGGGAGTCCCTATCGTTTCTCTCGTTCCCACGCTCTGCGTCACTGCCCACAGTTAAGAAATTATATTTATTTTTCAATAAGATAGTTATAGGATGTGCCGACGATAGGAGGCGCATCGCAGGTAAGAACTCGACTGATGCGCTTCGTACCTCAGCGCATCCTATATCTAAACTTAATAAATTTACCGTAACACTACTGTGGGCAGTGACGCAGAGCGTGGGAACGAGAGAAACATCCGATTTTCGGAGTGCAAGGCTTGCCTTGCACAAGTTTAAACACCGCACAAAGCGAGCTTTGTACTCCAAGAAGGCTTTTTTGTTCCCACAGGCGTGGGAACGATGACAATCAAAGAAACTTACACAGCACCAACAGCCGCATCTTTAACGACAACAATGGTGTTCGCTTCAGCTTCTGCGTAACTGACTAAAGGCGATTTGGCGTTATAGGTCTTAGCGGCGTTATACGCAATGGCCACTTTGTCTTCAGCCGATTGGCCTTTTAACTCGTGCTTTTCGATATATAACTCTTCTAAGATTTCATTCCAAACCAGACCTTCTTTAAACGGTAACAGTTTAAAGACGACACCGGCTAATTCAACTTGCATGGCTTTAGCGATATTCTCGACATAAATCAGCGCAGCACAGTCCGGTGCGAAATCATCTTTATACTTTTCAACTAAGATGGGTAATAAGCTTAATGTCGGTAATAAACCATTGATGAAAACGATTTTGTCATTGGCAACGATTAATGCCGAATGAATCAATAATGCTTCAGGTGGTTTGCGGTCAGTGGTTGAGCCTTCGCGTAATGCGCCTTCGATTAACACTAAATCGCCACGGTAAGCATAAACGCCAGCCGTGCTGGTTTGGCCATTGACTAAGGTCACGGTTAATAAGCCTTTGGCTTGATAGGTGTCTAATAACATGGAGCTGCTCCAGTAATGCTAAGGTTGAGGTTGAGTTGTGAGTGTTATTGCGCCATAGGCAGTAATTTGGCTTCCGCTTTCATATTGTCGGCTTGGCCCCAGGCGGTTACGCTTTCAATAAACCATTTCTTTTTAGTAGGATGCGGTTGTGATACATCGTATTCAGCATAAAAACTACCATCGCTATTAAATTGCAAACGGCCTAAGCGGTGGCGCTTATGTTGGTCAAACCAATAACAGCACAGATTTTGTTGGCCTGTGTAAGGGTCTTTGATAAGTTCAAAGCTTGAGCCTTCATACTGCGGATACGTCACTGTCGCGCTGAGTCCTAATTTGTCGATTTCGTGTGCTAAGCGTTGGCAAACGGCTTCAGCGACGGCACGATTGCTAGCAATATAGTCGGTTAATTCCATTAGTAAGTAACTCCTTGAGCTAAGTCCATAATGACTGACGCGCCGGAGCGGTCTTCTGGGTCTAATTGTTTGATAAACGCTAATATCTCATGCGCATAACGGGATTGGTCTTGCCTAAGTTTGATAAACGCTAAGGCTTTTAACGAATACAAGTAGAACAACGCGCATTCGTTAAGATAAAAACCTTGTGCAGGGTAGTGCTCGGTTAATTGCTTAGGATTATTAACAAAACCGCCTTGGTTAGCCGCTTCTGCTAACGCTTGTAAAACTACTGCTTCAGCATCGGCTAAAACGTTTGACATGAAAATAAAACTTGTACAACGCAAAATACGTTTGCAAACAACGACTATCTAAAGCATTGGCTTCGATAAACAGCTTCTCAGCCCGCGCTTGATTAGCATGACTAGCAGCAACCGCTTCCTGTAGCAATTGGTTGACGGCTTCAGGGACGGTAGGGCTGAATAACACGCGCTCTTCAAACAACATGAGTCACCTACCAAACGTCAGCCGGCATGATTAAGTCGGCGACCGGCGTACCATTGAGCAAATGTTGCTCAATAATGGTTTTAACGTCTTCTTTTTTGACTTTGCCGTACATCACGCCTTCAGGATAAACCAACACGCTAGGTCCCATCATACAAGGGCCCATACAGCCGGTATTGGTTAAACCGATTTTTTCAAACAAATTACGCGCTTGAATTTCATTCATAAATTCGTTCATGACTTCAGCGCAGCCAGAAGCCGCACATGAGCCACGCGGATGACCTTGTGGGCGATTTTGCGTGCAAACAAACACATGTTTTTCGGGTCTTGGCATGGGGGTAGTTCCTATAGTTCAGTTGGCATTAGGTCAAGCTGCTGCTTTATGTTGATGAGTAAAACAGTCTTTTGGGCAGACTTTTGAGCAGGCTTCGCAACCTATGCAGTCCAACGCGTTTTTAATACTCATCACCATGCTGCTATCGTCTTCATCTTCGAATTCATCGTCGATGTCAGCCGCATCTAAAACGTCATATTTATCTACTAAATCAAATACATCGCGTGGACAGACTTTAAAGCAGCGGCCACAGCCTATACAGGTTTTTTGATTAATATCGGTGACATAAGAGGGCGTCCACACATCACCGCCAAAAGTCACGCCAGTTACAAAGTCTGTCATAGTCGTTCTCCTACGCACTCACCGCTGCTTGTGCGGCTTGAAAGCGTTTATTCGCTTCATCCCAGGTTTTGCAAGCGACATAAGTTTCTTGCGCAATACCTAGTAATTCACCATAGGCATCAGGGAGTCTATCTTCGATTAAATCGTGTAATTCCATGGCTTTTTCGGCGGCTAAGCGTTTGGTTTTTTTAACTTCTTTTTCTAAATCTTTAAGTTCGTCAGACATGATGGGACTCCTTAATCGGTCGCAGCTGCATTGTATTTTTCAATTAAACCGAGTGCTTTTTCGATGACTTTATCGGTTTTTTGGCATAAATCTTCTAAGCTATCAAAGCCAAAGCGGTGCGTGTCACGTAAAATTTTATCGACGACGACGAGTTTGCCGACCATGATTAAGGCGCGACCAAAGCCTCATGGCTTAAATGCACAATCGGAGCCGCCATTAGACCTGATTTTTTTTCAAGTAACGTGGCTACCGAGTTGTAATAAGCTTTTAAGCGCGCAATTGTGATTTCGTCAGGATCGCCTATTACAGGGATATTTTTCTTACGCTCTTTGGTTAACACCACTGGGTCGATAATTTTGGCTTCCGACCAGCCTGCATAGGTGTCGTAAGTGTCTATCGCGCGTAATTGCTTGATATAGTCTTTAACAATGTCGGATTGAAGATGGTTATCATCTTCAGCAACAACTAATGAACTGGACATAGATGAATCCTCGTTAGGTTTGGTTAGTTAAAATGGTTGGTGTGTTTTTTATTCATCCCAGCCTTCATCAGCCATTTGGCTGAATCGATTAGGGTCTGGGCTTTTGTGTTGATTAATCGCTTTCGCTAGCCAGCTAGACGGGCCTGCTTTGATTTCGTTTTGTAAATCCACGATTAAGTCGTTTATTCGACTGCCTTCATGAACTTTTACCGGCTGAATATTGCGTGAAATCAATTGGTTTACCGCCGAACCGCCTACTGCTTGGCAATACACGGCGGCACATCCGGCTAATAAATCCAGTTTTACCGATAACTTGTCTTCATTACCGTCTTGGCTTAATTCACCAAACTGTGCTGCTTCTAAAAATTTAGCGTTATCCATATCGACGGCATAAACCGCAAACGATTTAGCCGAGCCGAAATGTTGATTAACCGTTTCCATATCGCTGGTCGCAAACGCGATTTTTAAGGCCGTTTCCATAAATTTTTCCTGTTCCGAGTCGGGCACGATGTGCATGCGTCTTGTTAATGACATGGCTTAGCGTAGTCGTTGAGTTCGTGAGCGGGTTTTTGCGCATAAATCGAATGGTAAACGGGTATTTCCTCATGGCTGAAGTTAATCACCAGGTTGGCCAAATCGAATAATGTCTGTCTAGTCCCTTGATAACCAATCCAGGTTTTTTGATAACCACCGATAATGTCGTATAACGGAAAACCGGCGCGTAAAATCGGCACGCCTAAGCGTTGCGCGGTATCAACGGCATGAGAATTACCAATGACGAGTTGCACGTGTTTTGCTTTACCCATGATTTCCATATCTTCTAAATCGCCAATTTTGACTGCCTCAACATTGAGTTTAGCTAATTGTGGCGTATGACAACTGGTTACGGCGGCGACAACTTCAGCGCCCATGTCTTGCACTAAATCGACAAAAGCGCCTAATAAATCAGCATCGGCGGCAATCGCGACTCTAAGCTGACCAAGCATAAAATGGGTGTCTAGCATTGCATCTTGCAATTGTCGGCGCTGCCGTTCTAAGCGTTCAGGTACGGGATTACCGCTGATTTCCGCTAGCGTACACATCAGCGTATCGTTGGCTTTTAAACCGTATAAATGATCGATGAAGTAATTAGGCACACCGGTTTTTTCCGCTAACACTTCAGCCGGTTTAGCCAATGAAGGCCCAATCACGACGGTGGCAACGGCTTCACCTAAGGTTTTCATTTCTGACATCAAGGTGCCGCCAATCGTCACCGGGCTAAAATCATCTTCGGTTAAACACCCGTCTAACGAGTCGGACAAATCAGGTACAAACACCGGACGTAAACGAAATTGCTCAAAAATAGTTTGCAATGCTTCCAGGTCGCCGGGCGTTAACATATAACTGACTAAGACATTGACTTGGCGCTGCCGTGTACCAGGCACCGTGCCTGCAGTTTTGGCATCCGGCACTACCGCGCGGATGATTTCAGTTAAGGTGGCGGCATAACCGGTTTCGACGCTACCGGTAAAATCCGGCGTGTTAACGCCAACGACAGCAATATCATCGTATTCAGGATGCGCGGCGCGAAACTCGCGGATGTTTCTATGCACATCGGCACCTTGGGTTTCTGAGAGACCTGTGGTTAACACGGTGATTAACGCAGGCTTAGATTTTTCTGAAATGACGCGTATGCCTTCACGCACATTTTCATCGGCACCTAATACTGAGCTGGCTTGATCCATAGCCGTGCTTTGCAACGGTATCGGTTCACGAAAATGGCGTACAAAGAACACCTTGGCAAATGCGGTACACCCTTGTGAACCATGTAACATAGGCATGGCTCGGTTAAAGCCTAAGGTGGCTAAAGTGCCGCCAGTGGGTTGGCTGGCTTTTAACGGATTAACCGATAAGGCTTTTTTACGTTTTAAAATATCCGCCATAACTCACCTCTACGCCGCTGCTTTGGCTAATTGGTTAGCCTCAGGTTTTGCCACTCGCCACGGCATAGGCGCTCTGACCGACTCCCAAACAGGACTTTCTATGGTTAAAGCCAGTTGCCGTACCAGTTCTAACATGCCTTGATAGCCTTCGTAACCAAATTCACGCTCTTGGTTAATATCTAAGAACGGGATTTTGGCTTTTAACGCGGTGTACATATTGCGACCACCGGCGATTAAAATATCGGCTTTGTATTCACGTACGATGCGGATAAGCTCTTTCGGGCTGCCGTCGTTAATCATTAACGTGTCTTCGCCCATTAATTCACGGATACGTGCTTTATCCTCTTCGGTGGATTTATTCGTACCGGTGGCGACGACGACCATGCCTAAATCTTGTAACGCGGAAATCACCGACCAGCTTTTAACGCCACCGGTAAATAACAACACACGTTTGCCGTTTAAACGCTGTTTCCAAGGCTCTAATGCTTCTTGTATGCGTGCTTCTTCACGCGCGATTAACGCTTCGGTGCGCTCGATTAAATCGGGGTCGTTAATGACTCTGGCAAAATCACGTAAGGCCAAGCTAGTATCGGTAATGCCGTAAAAACTGCCTTCAAACCACGGCGTACCGTATTTTTGCTGTAATTTACGCGCGACATTTAACATCGCTTTAGAGCACACCATCATATTGACTTCAGCTTTATGCATGGTTTGCACTTCGCGGAAACGCGCATCACCGGATAAAGTACATAACACCCTTAAGCCTAATTCATCCAGCAAAGGCAACACATGCCAAAACTCTCCAGCAATATTGTATTCACCGACTAAATTAACATCGTGTACACGGATATTCTTAGGTGCGGTACTGGGTAACGGGTCAGGGTCTCGCGTGCCCACCACATGATTCACCATCGCATCGCCAGCAATACGGTTACCTAAATTTTTCGTCCCATAAAAGCCTGCGCTATCCACCGGTACAACCGGCACACCCCATAATTCTTGGGCCGATTTACACACCGCGTTAATGTCATCGCCGATGAGGGCAGGGACGCAGGTGTTATAAACAAACACCGCCGGTGGTGCATAGGTTTCTACCGCTTGTTTAATCGCATGGAATAAGCGCTTTTCTGCGCGTCCCATGACAATATCTTGCTCGGTTAAATCGGTCGTCATGCCGATACGGTAAAGCTCAGGCCCTGATGAACGAGTGCCTCGGTTATCCCAAGAACTACCTGCGCAAGCAATAGGGCCGTGGACGATGTGAGCAACATCAGCGATGGGCAGTAACGCGATTTGCGCGCCATCAAAGGCACAACCGCCTGCCGCCGAACCGGGTTTAGGTTTCGCACAACCGGATTTCTCCTTTTTGTTATGCTCACACGCAGGTTCGTCTAATAACGCGGCAATATCTTTTGTGGTTTTCATAACGCTGACCCCATAGCTGTTTTTGTTTTAGCTGTTTTATATAGCTAAAGCAAATGCTATGCCATCAGTCAGGTTGTTGAATTTCATTGAGTTTTGGCTTTTTTGGATTGTAGCAAACCTTACAAAAGCCTGGTGGTTTGTCGTAGAGAGGGGAGGTAAATAGCAGGCTGGAAAAGCGTGATATTCGGGCTATTGCCCGACTATGTTGCTCAGAAATTCAACCATATCCTCGTTTTGTACACGGTGATAGATGGCTTCTACGGGTAAGGTTAAATCAATAGATTCAAAATGCACTGATTCCCCCAAGAAATAATGCATTGAACGCCAATCGTCACTTTTACGGTACACCGTTATATCGACAAAATCTTGTTCAATTAACACATATTCCTGTAAGGTCGGAATGTTGATGTATTCTATTAGCTTATCTTTTTCATCTATTTTTCGGGTGGAACGGGAAATGACTTCAACCAATATGACCGGTTTTGTTTTGTAATAGTGGCTTTCATCATCTTTATGACAAATCACCATACAATCAGGGTAACGAAAGTTGCCTGTCGGTGTTTTTAGTTTCATGTTTGACGTAAAAGGCTCACAAGATGAGTTTTCTAAGTGATTGCCAAATTTCCGATAAATATTTCCAGAGATTCGATCATGATTTTCACTCACTTCCGCCATTGCATAAACGTGACCGTCAATCAGTTCATGTTTTATTTCGCTGGTGAGTTCGCCTTTTAAATAATCTTCTTCGCTAACCGAAACAATATTTTTTTACTGCCGACATAATATTACTCCAATAGTTGCTGTTATAGTGTCATTACACATAGCTAAGCTATTTTGGAGTACAAAGCTTGCTTTGTATAGGGTATAAACTTGTGCAAGGCAAGCCTTGCACTCCGAAAATCGGAGGCTTAACTACTTAACTGTGGGTAATGACGTAGGTGCGTGAACGAGACAAGAGTACATTTCCTTTTAACCAGTGTTTCCGCTACCATTATTGCTGTTTCAGCACCATGCCGCACTAGTCCATGCCTATCAACCATGACCGCTTGTTCAAAGAATTATTAACGACATTCTTCGATGATTTTGTTGCACTGTTGTTACCCGAAGTCAGCCAGTGGTTAGCGCCTGGCAGCGTTACTTTTTTTGGACAAGGAAGTTTTCACTGATATTTTGGCAGGTGACAGCCATGAAGCAGATTTAGTGGCTACCGGTCGTTTCCGTAATGAAGATGCAGTGTTTTTAATTCATATCGAAACGCAAGCGACTCGTCAGCCTCAGTTTGCTAGACGTATGTTCAAATATTTTGCCCGTCTTACTGAAAAATATGGCTTGCCGGTTTATCCAGTGGCGTTGTTATCTTATGATGCGCCTAAGACGCCAGAGCCAGAACACTACAGCGTTGCTTTTCCTGATCGTGAAGTTTTTGGCTTTTAACTTCCGGGCTATTCAGTTGAACCGTCTACATTGGCGCGATTACCTAGATTACGATAACCCGGTGGCTAGCGCGTTAATGGCCAAAATGGCGTTCGCGGCCCATGAACGACCACGCGTTAAAGCACAATGCCTGAGACTACTCGTGACATTGAAGCTAGACCCAGCCCGTAGCCGGTTTATTTCCGGTTTCATCGACACCTACTTGCGTCTGAATCAAGAGGAGTTAGCTATTTTTGAACAAGTATTAAGCACCGAAATCCCCGTTACCGAACAGGAGAGAATTATGCAATTGACAACTAGTTGGAAAGAAGAAGGTTTACAGCAAGGTCTACAGAAAGGTTTACAACAAGGTTTGCATGACGGTGAAGTCATTGCGCTTAAGCGATTATTGCACAGGCGTTTTCAAGTAATCCCGGAAGAGATTGTCGCTCGCATTGACGGCGCCTTGCCTGAGCAATTAGAGCAATGGATTGAAAACACCTTAGATGCCGCGACGTTAGACGATGTGTTTAAAACGCACTCCTAGACACCGCGTCTGAAACCGCATTCATGTTAAAGGAGGCGTTATGCCTGCAAGTATTGATAATCCTATGTTGGGCTATGCGGCGTTTGCCGGGGTAAAGTGGGTTGGCTATACCTTAGCGGCAGCGCTGATTAATAAATGCTGGGGTGTTAAGCCGTCGATTTATAAAATAGGTACGGCTAGGCTGTTAATCGGTATGGTATTCGGTGTTGGTGTTTGGGGCTTTACGATTTTAGGTGCCAGCGCTGATGATACGTTATTTATCTTCAGTTATTTTCTCTTGTTAATGCCGGTGCGGCTGCTGGAATGGCATTTGTTGTTTCGCTGGTTTTATCAACAGCCTTACGCGCAAGCAACAAAATGGTTTTGGTTATTAGGCGGTTGTGCGTGGTCTTATGTGTTGGATTTTCCCGCTGCGTTGGGATGGTTTGCCACAGCGGGGTTTTGGGTGTGTTAATGAAACCACTTAGCAACTCAATTTCCTAACTTATTGTCTTTAATGCACTTGTTATGGGTTCTGCAATTTTTTAATCAGAAAGTTGATATAGGCATCAAAGTTTTTATTATCGGGCAAAGGATAATTTTTAGAATCATACGGAATGGATTTAGGTTCTACTAAATCCTCAAATTTGTAGATGAGAAACCTGAAATAATGGCGTTGGGCTAATTCAAAACCTTGTTGGTAAATGTCTGCATAACGGCTTGTAGGGCCTGCGTTTTTAAGAAATTTAGCGAAGAAAAATAAAGCTTCAACGTAATAGTATTTGATGTGTTTTAGGTTTTCTATCGCCTTTTCATACAGTTCGGTAGCAATCGCTGTATCAGTTTCAGCAAAAGCCAAAATGAGTTGTTGCAAGCCTTGGGTATAAGGATTGACCATTACCAATTGCTTAACTAGGGTTTTATCAATAACACCGGTTTTGGCTTTAATGTAATGACAGTTTGTTATTTCAATATGGTCTTTTTCATAAAGAGAAGTGAGATACTTATCCAACGCCTCGCTATTTAAGGTGTTGCAATTAAAGTCTATTTCACAAGCCATAAAACCTGTTTTTACCAGCGATTTATAAGTTTGGTTATACTCGCCAAGATAAAATAAGCGACCACTGTAAGAGTTTGATTCGAAATTTAATTTTTCGGCAATTTTTTTCACAAAAATATGCGTCTCCCTCCATGCTATAAATGCTTAGTGCATTGCTTAATATACGTTTTTCTACAAAACCTAGGTCAGAGTAAGCTGATTTTTCAATTTCATCTTTAGGTAATATTGTATTTAACTGCTGATATGCTCCGTCAAAATCACCATCAAAATAACGTGAATAGAGAGAAATTAATTCAAAATATAATTTTTCATTGACATCTTCAGAAAAATAGCTTTTCTTGCAGTGTAGTGAGTTAATAAAATTTTGGTTGGTGCAAATGTGTGAAAAAAATGTACCTATGTCTTCTAAATAATCCAGTAATTGACTTTTTTCATAACTAAACGCATCAATATAGCTAATGCTTTTCAAAAAATTATTTTTTTGGTTATTAAATACCGTTAAAGCCACACGTTCATTTTGATAGCCTTAGATCATTAAAATGGCCAATCAAAAACCGATTATATTCAAACGCATTTTGGTAATGCTTTTGCATATTGTCGCGTTGCTGCAGCTTTTGCTCGGCAATTTGCCGACAATCGATTGCAACCGAATAATTCCGTTATTGTTTTCTATGACAGATTTTTTATCCAGTGAGTTAATAATAGCTTCCGTAATACATAAGTGATGGATGCTCTCTTTATCGCCGCTACGCATTTTTTGCCGGTTGACTTCGCTAATACGCTTTAAGTTTTCCATGTGAATACCGTCAGGGAATAGCGACAGTAGCTCAAAAATCATTTTTTCGTCTTCGCTTAAATAACGGTAAGAAAAGTGGATGGACGCGTATAAGGATTTTTTGCGCTCGATATTAGTGTCGGCATGGTTATCGAATGCGGTCATGTCGGCATCGGTTAGCTTTTGAAAAATATCTATTTCTAACTCTTGCTTTAACGCGGCAAAATCTTTGCCCCTAGGTAAGTTATCGGTGATGATTTTAATTGCTAAGGGATTGTTATCTAAAAAGGTTTCTAAGATTTCTTCTCTTAGGAGTTTTTGGTCTGATGCAGAAAGTTTTTTTTCTATGCCGCCGATAAACAGCGCCAAAGCCTCATCGGTCGTAAAGCGTCGCAGCTCATAAGCTTGCTCACAGTCCAGCCCCAAGAGTTCCCTCGATGTCACTACCACGGTGACATAATCGCAAATAAAATTTAAAAAGGCTTTAATCTGGTTAGCATCTGGCAAATGCAACAAGGTTTCGACATTATCCAGAATCAATAGCCTGTCTTTGACGTCATAATATTGTTGTATATGGGCTTTAACATCAATGGCTTGCTCCAGATTAAAGGTACTTGCGACGTTAAATTCAAACAATTTGTAATCGCTGATAAATTCGCAATCGACAAAATCAATGCCGTCGGTAAAAAAGCCTCGTTCAGCTAAAGCAACTGTTAGCTTTTTTATTGTATGGGTTTTGCCAATGCCACCGGCACCTTTTAGGGTTAAAAAGCCGTTTTTCTGATTTCTTAAGTCAGTTATTTTTTTACAGATGTTTTCTAGGTCAGTAATCCTGCCGACATAATTGCGCGTTGTTTTCGGGTCTATCGTATTAGGTAAATGGGGTTTATGGCGATGTTCTTGATAACAGCCGACCAATTTTTCGAGCCGTAAGGTTTCGCGGTTGGCAAACAACTTGTTGTCATCCGAAATAGCTAATTTTGTAAAGGCTTGAAAGATAAACGTTTCAATCTCGCTTTTTGAAAGCGCTGGAAAAACGATAGTGGGTAGCGATAAAGCGTTAAGTTCGGTAGAGTTTATCGGTTGGTCGAGAAAAATGAATAAGCCTTTGGTGTCGGTGTTAACGATATTGTCTGTCAAATCTTTTAACGGTACGGTGCGACTTTTTAAACCGTCGTCTTCGATAACGATTTTATTCTTAATGAGTTTTGACTGAATGATGAGGTAGTCATAACCGTCGAGTTCGTGCAACGTGTCGTAGCTAAGGTAAAAATAATCGACGGTGCATTTGAGTTTTTTAAAGGCTTTTTCATGCTCGCTGTAATCGTATTGCTTATCTATGGGGTTAGCGGTCAGGATGGCGATTTTATGCGCAAGTGTTGTTGCTGACGCGGGGCTGGTAGGTGGTAATGGTAAAGCCGGTGTGGATTCAGTTTTTACGGTAGGACTTTCGCAAACGGAGGGCGATGTATCGACTTGAGCTGCTGAAGTTACAATTCGGTTTTGTCGTACCGGGATAGTAAATGGAAAGCGTCCCTCGTCATCTTCATCCAGATTAACATCGGTATTTTTTGTCCAGCGATGGGATTTTTCTAAATATTTATAAAATTGGATTTTGCCTTCGCCCGTATCTAAATCTAATTTGCCGACATTAAACGAGTTTTCACTGTTTCTGGTTTCATAAGATGCCCCTGCGCCAATAATCACCGTTTTGCCTGCCGAATCATGTTGGCTCATATTGCTGGGGTCGTGCAAATGCCCTGTTAAAATTAAGTCCGCCCGTTGTTTGAGTCGATTTTGCAGGCTCACTTCACACGGATGAAAACAACTAAACGGATGATGGAAAAAAGCTAGCGTTAACGCGGTCTCGTCGGTTAGCGATTGCAGGGCGTGGTCAATTTGATAAAGGCCAAATGCGAGTTTTTGTTTGTCATCACCATTGTAGCCAGCAAATAAGTTGGAATTTAAGCC
This sequence comes from Methylocucumis oryzae, assembly GCF_000963695.1. Lineage (GTDB taxonomy): Bacteria > Pseudomonadota > Gammaproteobacteria > Methylococcales > Methylomonadaceae > Methylovulum > Methylovulum oryzae. The sequence goes on along the minus strand of NZ_LAJX01000028.1, from coordinate 3,867 downwards.
CAGCAAATTAATCGTGAAAGCTTTATTTGCAAGGGTAATGGGCTTTGCAATCAAGTAGTGCTGTTCGGGTTGGCAATCTAACCCTAGATAATCTTTAGAAAACTGATAAAAAGCTGCTAGTTTGCGCAGTAAAATAGGCTGAGCATCTGAGTCACTTAAAATTTCTGCGATTTCGTCGCTGGTATCAAACTGATACCAACTTTTTAGGTGTAATGGCTTGATTTCTGTACGATCAACATCATGATTGCCAGGCACAATGAATAATTGCTGCTTGCTTAATCCAGTGATAGTTAATAACTGCTTACAAAACTCTTCTGCTACTTGATATTCATCAGATTTTCCCGAAAACACCACGTCACCCGTAATAAAAATCAAGTCAGGGTGTATATCTTTTTTAATTAAAAGGTTATCAATTGCCTCTAGTAAAGAGCGGATAACGGTATCTTGATTAATGCTTTTGACTGTCCAATCTTGGTCTTTAGGTTTAGCGGTTAAATGTAAGTCTGATAAATGCAACCAAGTTAGAGTGTTATTCATTCTTAACCTTTCTTTAATTGGGTATTTTGCTTTGATAAATTGTTTTTAAAGGTGATTGGTTGATTCGTAATGTTAATTTTTAACGGTTATGCTTACGAGTTTTACAATCCTGTGTAGGGCATGCATCAGATAACAAAAATATCACTTTCACTTAACGTCAACTGACTACCCAACGTGACTATGGCTATAGCCGCGCCTTTGCCGCTGCCATCGGCGTCATAAGACAAGACGCCGGTGTTGGTGTCGTAAATGATGTAGTCGTTTTTATCTTGAGGTGTGTTGAGCGCAAAATGTGCGGCTTTGAGTGCGCCGGTATAGGTTAATTTGCTAAACAGTTGATTATCAAGTTTGAGACTATCAACGCCAGGGCTGAAGTCGGTGATGAGGTCGTTACTCGCTGGGTTGTTGAAAACAAAACTGTCTTTGCCCACACCGCCGGTTAAGTTATCTTGACCTAAGCCACCATTAATTGTGTCCTGGCCGCTACCGCCTTTTAGTGTGTCATTGCTGTTCAGACCTTTGATAATATCACTGCCGGCTAAACCGGCTATTTCATCGTTAGTCGCACTGCCTAGTAAGGTATTGTCGGCATCGGTTTCGGTCACGCCGTTTTGGGTAATGGCGATGGTGAGTTGTTTGCTGTCGCTGCCACTGCTATTGGTCACGGTAACTGTGACGCTCCTGACGACATCAGTACCTAGTGCTTCTAAGACATTTTTCTTGGGTATAAAGACGTAAGTTCCGGTAGTTTGGTTAACTGTTAACTTACCATAGTCGGTATCCAGGCTAGTCGTACCATCGCCATTGTCCGTGCCGCCGTCTATGCCATAGCTTAAATTGACGCCGGTGGCTTTTAATTTGCCATGCAGTTTAGTGAAATGGTCAACAAACGGGGTATCGGTATAGGCAATCGCTGCGGGCGTGTTTAGCGTAGGCAAGACATTAAGTGTAATCACGCTGTTTGCTAAACTTGTTAATGCGCCACCTTGACTACCGTCGCTAAATAGCCAGTCTATAGACACCGAATCTGGCGGCGTTGCTGAGGTATTGTTATACGCTAAGGCCGATAGTGCTTCATCAACGAGGTCTTGAGTGGCGTTGTTGTTAAAGATTATCGTTAAAGCGCCATTGGCTTGGCTGACGTTGCCGATGTTAACACCTGATAGCAATACTGCGTTGCCGTTGAAGCTTAATTTACCGCTGCCAACAAAGTGGTCGTCCGGATTATTGCCGCCATGACGCATTAATGTAACGTATGCACCTTGATAATGACCTTGAGCCGCTAATTCAGTATCATAAACATGGGCATGGCTATTAATGATAATCGCTGACGCACCGGGAATAGTGCTATTCGGTGTTGTGAAGAAACGGTCTAAACTACCGTCAGCATTAAAACGGGCTACGCTGATGATTTGTTCTTGGTTATCGGTGTTGCTAGTGCCGGCGACTAAAATTTTGCCGTCGGTTTGTAGGCTTAGCGCATAACCATAAGTATCAAGTTCGTTCCATTCGGCACTGGTTTTACCGTTGTTACCAAAACTGGTATCTAAGCTGCCATCGCTGTTATAGCGTATTAAGAGGATTTGGCTATGATTGGCTGTTGTGCTAAAGCCTGCGATTACAATCTTGCCATCGCTTTGTAGTTGCATGGCGCGCGCCGAGTCATAGCTGGGGTTCAGTGCTGTGATGAGTTTGCCGTGATTAGCGAAACTGTCATCTAATTGACCATTGCTTAAGTAACGTACAACGGCAAAAATTATTGTTACTACCATTCCAGCTTTCGCCAGCGATTAAAAATTTTGCCATCTTCTTGTAGGCTTAATGCATAAGCTCTATCATCGAATGGGGCTAAGCTGGTGGTCAGTTTGCCGGTGCCGTTAAAGCTGGTGTCTAAGCTGCCATCGCTGTTGTAACGGGCTAATGCAAACCGGATGCTGCCAAGTCCGTGGCTGGTACCGCTGACTAAGATTTTACCGTCTGTTTGTACCTGCATCGCATTGGCATTGTCTTCACTTCCGCCAAAATCGGTGCTGACTTTGCCGTCATTGCTAAAACTAGTATCTAAACTGCCATCGGCGTTATAGCGTATTAACGCAAAATCGCTGTTATTACCGTTATCGCTAGTCCCGGCGACGATAATTTTTCCGCTTGCTAGTACGCTAACGGCATAAGCATCGTCATCGCCTGTTCCAAGGCTACTGGTGACTTTACCACCAGTGCCAAAACTGGTATCCAACCGCCCATTGCTATGGTAACGAGCAAGTGCAAAATCGCTGTCATGACCATTATCACTGCTACCGACGACAATAATCTTGCCATTAGCTTGTAAGGCTAAAGCACGGCTAATATCATCAAGCTCACCAAAACTGGTCGTGGTTTTACCATCACCGGAAAACTGAGGGTCTAACTGACCGTTGTTGGTATACCTTAGTAAGATAAAATCGCTACTAGCCGCTGTTTGGCTGTATCCGGCGACTAAAATGTTACCGGTGTTCAAAGCTGCTACGGCATAAGCTGCGTCGTTATTGCGTTGGCCTAGGCTAAGTATCGGAGGGGTATTGCTTTGTGGGTTTATCGATAAGTTAAAACTGTTTTCCGCATAAAGGCCGTGGGTGTCGGTGGCAACCACTTTTATTGTTAACGGGTTAGTATCGTTAATGCCGGGTGTACCGTTAAACGTGCCTGTAAGCGATGAAAAACTCAGCCAAGATGGCAGTGCTGAGCCATTGGCTAGCGTAGCTGTTAACGTCAAATGGTCACCCGCATCGGGGTCGCTAAAACTGTTATTGGGTAAGGTGAAATTAAACGGTTGATACTGGTTGGCGGTTTGTGCGTTCAGCGTTTGGTTAACGACAGGAGATTCGTTTAAATCATTGACGTTAACGCTAAAGACTTTATCGAAGAACAAGCCGCCTTGGTCGGTGCTGCGAATCCGAATACTGTAACTGGCTTGGTTTTCAAAATTAGGCGAGTTATTGAGCAGTAATTGATTACCGCTAATGCTAAATGCCGTGTTATCCGTTGCACCGCTACCGATGACTAAGCTGTAAGTAAAGCTATTACCGCTATCAGGGTCTGTGCTGCTTAAGTTACCAATTATTGTATTCGCCGAGACGTTTTCATTGACCGTGTTAGCACTGAGCGCAATATTGGTCGGCGTTTTCGTTAAGGTTATTGACGTTAACCGAAAAGACTTTATCGAAGAACAAGCCGCCTTGATCGGTGGTGCGAATGCGTATGTTGTAACTGGCTTGGTTTTCAAAATTAGGTGAGTTGTTAATCAGTAATTGGTTACCGCTAATGGTAAATAAAGCATTATCGGTTGCACCG
>NZ_LAJX01000279.1 GCF_000963695.1 Methylocucumis oryzae | reverse complement strand
CAAAAATAACCACAACGACCTAAACACAACTAGTTTTGCTTGGTGACCATAGCGAACGTGAACCACCCGATCCCATCCCGAACTCGGAAGTGAAACCGTTTAGCGCCGATGATAGTGTGGCAGTTTGCCATGCGAAAGTAGGGAATTGCCAAGCACCTTTCCCTAAACCCGCCTCGTTATATCGAGGCGGGTTTTTTTATGCCTTAAATAAAGTTAAACTAGGCTTTAAGTTTTTTAGCGCTGCAAAAAATTATGAAAACCGGCACTTTCAAACAATGGACATTAACTGAACTCGATAATGCATTTGCACTTAAGCAAACGTGGGATTCTGTTTTGATGCAGAAATGGGAAGCCGGTGCAGCAGATATTACAGTGGCTGAAAAAGAAGCTTTGCTTAAACTGCAAAAAACCTTAATACGAGGTGGACGGGCATGGAATGAAGTAGAACTGGAAAATAAATTTATCAGCCCAGTGATTATGATTGCGGATATTGATGACGAGGAAATCGGCTACTTTTTAGAACGCAATTTATCGGGTGTGGTAGGTGATTATGAGTTGTCCGGCGTGGTTGACGGCATGATTGCGACTGGCTTTCGTGATCCTGGACTGCCACTCTTTTGTTTACATGAATATAAACGCAGTATTGAAAATCAAGGCTCGCCGGATGCACAAGTTTTGGCTGCGATGTTAGTTGCTAGGGAAAAAAATGACAATAAACTACCGATTTATGGACTGTTTGTGATTGGTTTGGTTTGGAATTTTATAGTTCTGGAAGGTAATCAGTATTGTATTAGTCGTGAATATAAGGCGACTGATGACGAGTTGTTTGAGATTTTTCAATATGTTGAAAACATTGAAAAAAATCATAAAAGTAGAGCTGATACAAACAGGCGTTAAAACGTCTTAATGCCGATGCTAGTGTAGCAGCTTGGCCTGTGAAAAAAGGAAGGCAAACTCTTAAAACTAAATTTCGTTGCTTTTTATGCCCAAGATTTATTAGCGCAAGACGATTATTCAGGCCCAAAACACTTAGGATAATCAATACACACTTCACAAGATGGTGCGCGGCAGATATAAATGCCTTCGGCTTCGCATAATTGTTTGTATAAAAACTTTTTCCATTTCATATCCTTAGCATTTTTTGCCGCTAACTCTGGAAAATTATAAGCCAGTAAAGCGCTTAATTTGTGTTCTTGACCATAAACCTAAGTCTTGCCATAAATGGTCATTGCCTAAACACGCAGCCACTAATAGCGCAATGACCCAATCGGTTTCAATATTGTCGTCACGGCGATATTGTTTAAGTAAATTAATTAAATCTTCTTTTTCTAACATACGCGTCGCATCAAGCTGAACCGCTGAGGCTGCGTCATGCGATAACGTGCAATGTGGAAAAAAATGCTGTTGCATCGCCTCGAATTCAGCGTTCTGCAAGCCTAAATAATCCGGTAGTACACCTTGACCGTCATACCAACTCGCAAGCATACAGCTAAACCACTCGTGGTTAGGACTGCTAAAGCCGCATGGGCTTAACCATGCCAGTAGCGACTCCCGGTTGTCTTTAGGTTGCAGAACGCTGGCCATTAGTATTCGACCAATATATCTTCGTCGCGCACTATCATTTGGCACGCTAAGCGCCAGGGTGACGGTAAATCATCGACTATCATTTGCTCGGCTTCGGCTTTGCTGAGCTTGCCTGCTGCGTGCAATACTGATTTTTCTTTTTCAGTTAATGGCCCACCCATACGACCAATTTTTTTGTCTACGCTGGTGACTTTAACTGCACAAGTGCCGCATTCACCATCTTCGCATTCAAAGTTAATGGGTATTTTATTTTCCCGTGCCAGTTTTAATAAGGTTTGGGTGTGACTGCCAGCTACCGCGTAAACAGTTTTATCGCGGTATTCTGGACTTGAAAATGTAACGATTGCCATGATTGACCTCTTTATATTTAATAATTAAACGGGTTTAACTTTTATCACGCCGCCTAAAATCTGGGCTTGACAAGCGAGTCGATTATGTTTGCCTGCCATGTTTTCGCGCAATACTTTGTCTTCTAATACGGATGGTTCGGTTAGATTATTCCAACCTTCAGTCACTTTCATAATGCAGGTGCCACAATCACCTTCCCGGCAGCCATAGGTAATACCAGAACCAACTTTTTCTGATATTTCTATGATGCGCGTTCCAGCAGGCGCGGTAACAGTCACATTGATGTCTTCAAAGGTTATCGTTGCTTTAGCCATGTTGTTCTCCTTGGGTGTTAAAAAGCTCAGCCCAGCTCGGCAATATCTATAATCCGCGCTGGCCTAATACCGACTAAATCTTCGGCTATGTCTTGCCCGAATTGTCGGCATTGTTGTATTTCCTCGTCGGTAGGAATTAATTTAATACGCAGCCCAGGAAATGGGACGCGTAGTTTTAAGCCACGCAAACGATCTTCAACCATTCTGACGCCTTCACCAGACCAGCCATAAGAGCCGAATACTCCGCCTAGTTTAGACTTTAGGTTAATCACGGTGAGCGACGACAGTAAATCCCACACGGGTTTTACTGCATCACCGTTAATCGTTGGCGTGCCAAATAAAATAGCGTCAGCATCTTCAATTAAATCGACAAACGGCGCTACTTCACTGCCTTCTAAGTCGTATAACGAGACTCTGACGTTATCAACCCCTGCGGCACCATCAAATATTGCTTCGGCCATGCGTTTGGTATTGCCATAAGAGCTGATGAAGAAAATTAATAAGGTTTTTTCATTGCCACTGATTTCGCTTGGCAAGGCATTACCTGTGAGTTCCCGATAACGTTGCACATAGCGCTGGGGTTGGTCACGTAACAAAGGGCCATGTGCGGGTAAAATGGCTGTTAAAGGTAATAACGGTTCAATTAACGACAACGCGCGTGCAACATAGTCTTTAAAAGGCCGCATGATGTGGGCGTAGTAGTATTCAAACGAAAAGCGGAAATCGCCGACTTCATCGTTAAACAACCGGTTGTCACAGAAATGACAACCAAAGACATCGCCGGAGAATAAAATCTTTTCTTCCGGCAAGTAGGTGCATTGCGTATCAGGCCAATGCAGATAAGGGGTATGTAAGAATTCAAGCTGACGGTCACCTAATGAGACGGTATCGCCAGTAAGTACAGGAGTAAATTCAAACTCATCTTGCTTCAAGAGTGCTTTTAGCATCGCTTGAGCTTTTTGCGAGATAAACACACAGGCTTTGGGCGCACGTCGCATTAACTCTGGTAATGCGCCGGTATGGTCGGGTTCTAAATGGTTTAAGACAATAACTTTTATTTCGTCATAACGTGCAACCGATTCTAATCTGGCAAAAAACTCATCAGCGAAGTTTTGTTTAACGGTATCAATCACAGCCACACCTTCGCTGCCACGCACGACATAGGCGTTGTAAGTCGTACCGTTCGCCGTTTTTAAAATAATATCAAACGTGCGCAGGGTAGGGTCTAATGCACCTACCCAGTGTACACGTTCGCTTAACGCAATCGCTTGCGGTAAGCCGTTTGCGTTGAACAGTGGTTGCCTAATCATAACCGCAGCTAGCTTGTGCTAGCATTTTAGGACAGGCTTCCAAATCGTATTCAGGTTTGATTTCAGTTAACCCTATCCAGGTATCAACCAATTCCTGGTCAAAACCCGCTAGTCGCTCATGGCCTACTTGCATTAGTGGTCTGCGTATTAACAGCGGTGTATCCACCATTAACGCTAGCGCTTGTGTCTCTGATAATAGCTCAGGTTGCACATGGCCTAGCTTTATCATAGGCGCACTGTAGTTAAACCAATTGGTTACCGGCAGCTTGCCAAAAAATGCGCGTAATTGCTCTGCTTGCCACGCTTCAGTTAACAAGTTTTTAGCGATAACCTTATGTCCAGCTGCCGCTAACATTTTTTTTTGCCGGGTATTGCTAACACAACCAGGCTTTTCATAGAAATAAACCGTTGCCATGTCTACTCCTAATGCGCCCTCAATTCAGCCATGGCCTCAGCCATTTTTTCAGGTGGAATACCTGTTAATGAGCCAGGTGGGTTAATTTCTTCGCCCAATGAGTTAAGTATCGCACCTTCAATAGGGCAAATACTTGCACATTGGAACACCGGATAGTCTCCTTCACATTCTGTGCATTTATTCGGATTAACAACAAAATGTTTTTTGCCTAAAAAAAATAGCCTTGCTGGGACAGACAGGCTCACAGGCATAACAGTTGACACACGACTCTACAATTTTAACGGCCATGACGGACTCCTTAGCTAAGACAAATTGCGCGTAGCTTGTGGGGGCAGATTATTACCCACAACTTACCTGCGACATGCCCTAACAGCTTGTCCAAAAAAGCGGGTTGCAGACTTCGCTGCAACCCGAACACACCCTCACCTAACACATGAACAACTTTAACCGGTCGCTCTAGCCGCCTCTGACTTTTCGTCTAATTTACCTGCGGCGGCCATCTCCTTATAAACAGCCATGACAGCTTCCTCGATTGGCTCCATGCCATGATCGCCATTTGGCATAATGCCGGCTTTCTCTAACATATCCCAAGGCTCGTAACCGACTTTAGAACATAACACCGCTTCACAACCTTCTAGTGAACGCACCGTTCTTTGCAATACGCTTTCACCATCGCCGCAGGTGCTATCACCACCGCAGTATTGATCGGTCTTGCGGTGACTAATGAAACGCACGCCTTCTGGCGAAGCTTCGTAAATTAAGAACTCTTTGGCATGACCGAAATGCACGTTAATCACGCCTTGACCACTCGTTGCTACCGCCATTAACACCGGACGTGTGGTTAACTTAGGCTCAGCTTGATGTTTAATTGCGACTTCATGTTTTTGCTGGCGTTTGCTATCCATTTCTTCTTGAATCGCTTGATGAATGACTTTGCGTTTTTCCATCGCCGCTTGGTAATCAATTTCCATTGCTTCGATTTTATCCATCGTGAATTCATCGCCACGGTCTTCACCTAGTAAACCAACCGCATCCGCACGGCATTGACGGCAATGACGCATCATGTTCATATCGCCAGAACATGCATCTTGTAAGTCTTGTAATTCATCCGGTGTAGGCCCACGCTGCCCCATGACGCCATAGAACGTGCCATGCTCGGCTTCAGCGATTAACGGCATTACATTGTGTAAAAACGCGCCTTTGGATTTAACCACTCGACTGACTTCAGCTAAATGCTTGTCGTTAATACCTGGAATCATTACTGAGTTAACTTTGACTAAAATCCCTTTAGCAATCAGCATTTCCAAACCTTTTTGTTGTTGCTCAATCAGGATTTTGGCGGCTTTTTTGCCTTTAATGCGGCGATTTTCCCAGTATATCCACGGATAAATCTTGGCGCCGATTTCGGGGTCTACGCAGTTAATGGTAATCGTGACATGGTCGATATTGTGTTTAGACAATTCTTCCACAGCTTCTGGCAGTGCTAAGCCATTCGTGGACACGCATAATTTAATATCCGGCGCTTCTTGACTTAAACGGCGGAAGGTTTCAAATGTACGTTCAGGATTAGCTAAAGGGTCACCGGGACCGGCGATACCTAATACGGTCATTTGTGGAATAGTGGCCGCAACGGCCATGGTTTTCTTGACGGCTTGATCGGGCGTTAACAATTCAGATACGACGCCTGGACGTGATTCGTTAGAGCAATCGTATTTACGGTTACAATAATGACATTGGATATTACAGGCTGGCGCAACGGCTACATGCATTCTGGCAAAATAGTGATGCGCATCTTCAGAATAACAAGGGTGGTTTTGCACTTTTTCCCGAATCGAGTCAGGTAAAGCGTCCATTTGACTTTCGTTAGTACCGCAGGAACTCGCAGAGCAACCGCTTTTCACCGGCGCTTCATTTAAAACTGGTAATTGCATGGTAGTGACCTCGATAGTTGCATTCGTATCGAGACTAATGCATAGGCCATGCCAAGTTTAATTTTATTTAACTATTTGATAATTAAGTGGTTATTTATTTTATTTTTGATAACCACTTAAAATTTGTCAGAAATAACACAGGTTTATTTAATATTTTGTTGGGAACAACACAATGGTGGCTTGTTATAAACGCGAAAATCAAGCCCCTTCGGTGAGTAAACCGACAATGACAGCATGTGCTATGTATTTATTTTTAGCGCTACCAACTTACTGTAGGGACAGGACATTGTCCCATCATAGTCGTTTTTAGTAAGGTACGCATTGCGTACCTTATCCAAAACCATTCAGAAGATGTGTTTTATTGTTCAATACGCTTACGAGTTGTCGTTTCAGGCATAGATAAACTATTTCTATCCCAACCCTCCATATTTAGTACTTCATCTAAGCATTGTTCCATGAGTTGATGGGCTTTTTTCGTCACCTCGGCAATTTTTAAATGTACTTGTGCGTCTAGTTCGCTAGTGGCTGCGTCTTTTAAACACACGTTTTGATAATCAAATAGCTTACGCAAATACGTTAT
>NZ_LAJX01000278.1 GCF_000963695.1 Methylocucumis oryzae | reverse complement strand
TTCAGGCTCAAACTTGTGTTGATTGACTAACACTTGCTTTATTTTCTAGGGAGTTGGTATTTGGATTAAATTCTTCAGTAAGATTAGTTCTTTGAGTGCCGCCAGTAAAAAAGTGCCGTGACCAAAACAAGACCTCCGAAAGCCATAAAAAACAGTCCGGGACCGATACCAGAAAAAACAAACCTATAGAATTTTGATTCAGCAGTTAAATGGTTTCTGCCCTTTTCAACTCCAGCTATGTATAGTTTATATCCGAGATAGGCAAATAATATTCCACCCATATCTACAATAATTCTTTCTAATCCGCGGAGAACCATTATATCCATTGATTACCTGCCCAACGTTCGAGATTAGCACCGCCAACATCGAACCTATGCATACGTTGCTCTATAGTTTTATTAATTAAATAATCAATCCGTAACACCTAAAGTTGAGGCGCGTGCTTGATCGAGGCGTTAGGCTCATGGGAATGACCGATCACTTCTCACCAAAAATGCCGCAGAGTGTCGCAAAACTCTTGTTTGTGTAGCGTTAGTAACACGGTGTATCAACTTCGTTATACACCGTGTTACTAACGCTACACTGATAACATTTTTTGCGGCAACTTGCAAATTTTTTGTTTTAAATCAACACCATCGGACAGTTACGTGGGCTTAACGTAAAGTAGGCCCCTTTTTAGGGGCCACAGATTACACACTAATCGGTGTGTTTTCCGATTCGTGCTTATTGTTTTTTAAGGATATTATTATACATCTCAGTTGTTAGCAACCTTTTTGTTAGTATGAATTATACACCGATAAATCCCCATCTTAAGCTGCTTAATTCAGTTAAAAGATAGACTAAACGTGAAGTATTACAGCATTCATACTGAAAAAACTTATGCGCAATCGATAGGCACTTTATTGACTCGCGCAAAAGTGCCTACGAGATTATCAGGCTAATACAGAACCCGTAGTAAGTTCATCAATACCTAAAGGTTGTACAGTGTCGATTGCTAAACAACCTTACAAGTTGACACACGCACACACCACCATTATGCTGCCACAGTCCGTCACAGCTTATGTGGCGCCATGCTAATGTTTAACGGGCTACGGTATGACCACTATCACTTTCGATACATTGCAATTAGTAGACAAGCTCAAAGCAGCAGGCATTCCACAGGAGCAAGCCGAAGCTGTAGTGCGCACTATTGCCGAAGCGCAGACGCAATTAGTCACTAAAACTGACTTAGATATTGCCTTAGCACCGCTCAAAACTGACCTAGCCGTTCTTAAATGGATGATGGGGGTTATGCTTGCCGGTATTGTATCGCTAGTACTTAAAACGTTTTTTTAAACGAAAGCAACTGGCAAAGCTGGTTTAACTCATTCCCTAATTTGAATAACTAATCGTAAACCCCAGCCGCACGTCTTTATCTAAAATCGCAAACGAGGAGTTTTTATCAGCAAACGTCGTGATGACTTGGGTTAATAGCGACCAGTGGTCGTTAACGCTATATGACACGCTGCCGCTGATTAACACCCTATCACCGTTTAACGAGCCGTTCATCGTGGACGACAACACCCAGTTGTTATTGTCAAAGCTATGGCTATAACGCATTAGCCAACTGCCGAATAAATCATCATTAGCTGAGGTTTCATTGGCGCGTAACGACTCATCTAAACCTGGAAAATGTCTGGCTAAGGCGGACAAGCTAATGCTTTGTTGATTGCTTAGCGCATATTCAAATCCGGCGGAGAAACCGAGCTGCTCGCTACGCACGGAGCTGGCGTGGCTGAATACATAATCACCGCCAGGAGCAACCAAAGTGTCCGCTAATACGCCGTGACTAAACGCCAAATCCAATTTTAACAATAACTTACCTATCGCGCGGTTAGCACTAGCACCTAATAGCCAATAAGCATTATCGTTGGCTTTAGCGACTGACAAATCTGGCGCAACTTCATAGCGTAACGGATTTTCAAATAAATACGCCGCCATTACGGCTAAATCGCTGTGCTCAATTGACCATTGCCAACGCGTACCAAATTCAAACCGGGTTTTATCGTCAGGTCCTGTTAATGGCACCGATACCGGAACATAAGCGGGGCTATTGATACGCGTATTTGGATTAAATTGCGGGTCGAAATTTATAAACGACGATAAGCGTTGTTGTTCGTCGCCGAAGAAGTCCCACACTAATAGCCATTGGTTTAATCGTGCGTCTTCGATTTCAATAATGCTTAAATCCCTAAATTCGGTGGTATTTAACGTATCTAAAATCGAATTACCTTCCGCCTCGCCCCAGACAATGGTTTGTCTACCGAGTTTAAACGTATGTTTGTCTAAATTTTTTGTTAGATAAAATTCATTTAATCTTGCCTCAAGCTCATCAACGCGGCCTTCCATATCAATCGATTGATTAGGCGACCCATGCTCATAATCGCTAGGCCAATACAGTTTAGCTTGTGCGCTGGCTTGAAAACTCCAGCCGGCTGCAAACAGGTTTTGATATTTAATGTTTAAATTTAAGCGATTGTCTTCAATCGTCGGTGTTTTTTCGACACCTGACGCCGTGACATGATGGTGAATTTGGCTATAAACCTGCTGGTTTAGCTTAAAAGTGAATTTTTTGGCAAGATGTCGAGTATAAAAATCCGCTTCAGGCTCGGGTTCTGTTTTGCTTAACTGTTTTGCGGGCTTAATATCAGCCGAAAACTCCTCGTCTAATTGCAGCATATCACTGCTGCTATCAGACGCGGACTTAGGCAAAACGTCTTCGGCGTGTATTGACAGGGCTACTATCAATAACGGGGCGGCAGTCCATTGTATCCGCATGGGTTAGCGAGTGACTTGCGCCCTCAACTCGGCTAACGTGGTTTCTCTAAACGCGACGTCGGTTAACGTGCGTTGGGTTAAAAAATCGCTAGGAATCTTAACACCGGTGTCAATTTCGCTACGAATCATGTTGGATAAGCGATTCGTAACTAGATTCATCATGGTTTGTGAGCGCGCCGTCCAAACACCTTTTTATTTCATCGACTTTAGACGTTATCATGCGTTTAATTTCCTTATTGTTTTTATCATACATTTCCGAGCGCAAACTGACATAACGTTCTTTATCGACATATAACACGGTGCGGGCATAACGGGTTTTCTTAGCACGTTCAGCGTTAGGCACTGTTTCTATTTTCCAAACCGGCCTACCGGCTTCGGTCGCCTCGCCGAGTAAGGTAATCGTATATTCATCTAGCTTACCTGGGTCAGTATCTTCGGTAGTAAATTCCGAACCAAACAATGACGCAGGCTCAGAGTCATCCTCTGAATTACCGCTAGCAATACGTTTTACCCGACCTAACGCGGATAAATACAACCAAGTTTCGTTATCTTTACCGGCCTCGTCATAAGTGTAATTCAACATGCCTACGCCTTTTTCTATCGCTGGCTCTAACACGACAGTGACTGATTTAGTATCTTTACGGTTAACGCCATCGTTAATACCAACGGCTTCCAGTAATTTCACCCTAGGCTCTTCTACGCAAGTAATTCTTTTATCTTTAATCCCGTATTGGCAACTGGATAATTTAGATTTCACAAACGCCGAATCAGTAATACTGCGCTGGAAATCAGTCATCTTATCCAAGATTTCGCGGCCTGTAGGCTCAGCATGAGTCAATGGTGCGGCTAAGCACAACATCAACAACCAAGTTTTATTTAACAATATTTTCTTCATTCTTTAATCACTCACAACATCACTAAGATGTATTATTTAACTTGAATTTTTCTGCAAGTTACCCGGAACCCAAATCCCGTTTGCCGCGCCGAGCACCGCAGGTTTTTCTGGGATTAGCCCGATAGGGGCGCGGCATGGACGCCGCGCGCCGA
>NZ_LAJX01000277.1 GCF_000963695.1 Methylocucumis oryzae | reverse complement strand
CGCACAGCGCACCCTACCTAAAAACCGAAAACTTAACCGTTTAAAGTATAAACACAGAAAACTGCTCSTGCGTTTTCTGCATTCACCACATCCGTGTGGCTTACAGAAAACTGCTCCTCGGCAATAGCTCCTGCATTGCTCTACCGCCTGCATCCGTGCAGTCGTGCGTTTTCTGCAAGCGAGAGATTCCTATAGCTTCTTGCAGAATCGTGCACTTGCTATAGCTTAGCTAAAATGCAAAAAATGACTCATGACGTTTATCATATAACCGTGATCGAAAACCCCTGCGCTTTCTCGAATGCTATGCATAGCCCACATGGGATTGCCTATATCGACCGATAAAATGCCAAGTTTAGCTGACGTTAACGGGCCTATGGTGCTACCGCACGGTAAATCACAACGGTGGGAATATTTTTGATAGGGCACATCTACTGCACAACACCAACTCGCGAACAACGCTTCCGATGTGCTTTCTGTACTATAACGCTGGCTGGCATTAACTTTAATCACGGGGCCTTGATTGACAAAGACCTTATGATCTTGGTCATACGCCATAGGAAAGTTAGGCTGATAAGCATGTGCCATATCAGCACTGAGTTGTAGGCTACGGGCTAAAGCACGCTGATAATCCTGGTCGCTACATCCCATATTCATCGCTATGCGTTTAAGCACATCAGGCAAAAAACTGCCCTCTGCACCTTTGTGGCTTTGGCTACCGACTTCTTCGTGGTCAAACCAAGCACACACCAGGGTATTATTAGCTGTTAGCACTGATTGAGCTTGCAATGCGACTAAAGCCGCATGACAAGACGCGAGATTATCCAGTTGACTGTTAGCAAAAAACTCTTGCTCAGCCCCCCAAAAACAGCCTTTTTGTGTATCGTAAGCATTTAATTCCCAAGCTAAAATGCGCTCAGCATTAATGCCTGATTGTTGTTGCAATAACGCTAAAAAAACGTCTTTAGGCAGTTGTTGTTCGGTGATGCGGGATAAAATCAGCGGTAGCTCATTTTGCTTTTGTAGTTTTAAGCCGTCTTCATTGACGCCGCGATTCATGTGAATGGCTAAATTAGGCAAGCGTAATAAAGGTTGGTCAAAACGAATATTCTTGCTTGTTATCTGGCCGTCATCATTTCGATAGCTAATACGTCCGGCTAAACTTAAATCTCTATCGGTAAACGTCGCTAAAATAGGGCCACCATAAATTTCTACGCCTAAACGAAGAAAACCGTCAATAACGCTAGGAGCATTTGGCTTAAGCCTTAAACCAGGTGAATCCGTATGTGCGCCTATCAGTTTAAATCCCGTTTGAGCTAGGGGCTGATTACCCGGCACAAAGGCAATAATTGAAGAGCCGCCGCGAATCACATAGTAACGCCCACCGGGGCTTAATACCCAAGGTTCTTGCTCGTTAAGCTCAGTATAGCCAGAGGCCTGCAACTGCTGTGCAATCGTATCTGCAGCATGCCAGGGACTTGGACTCGCATCAATAAACGCTAATAACTGTTCTACATACTGATGGCTGTTCATCATGGCGTTTCGCGTAAGTCTAGTGCTGCGGAATTAATGCAATAACGTAATCCCGTGGGTTTAGGGCCATCAGGAAAAACATGCCCTAAATGAGCATTACATTGTTTGCAAAGTACTTCCACTCGGCGCATGCCATAGCTGAAATCAGTATGCTCTGCAATACTATCGACCGCAATCACATCCCAAAAACTAGGCCAACCTGAACCGGAATCATATTTAGTTTCGGAAGAAAACAAGGCTTGTCCGCAACAGACGCAATGATAAATCCCGGTCTTTTTACAATCATAATATTTACCGGTAAACGGTGCCTCGGTCGCTTTTAACCGGCAAATGTTGAATTGTTCTGGCGTTAGTTTTTGCTGCCAAATCGCATCATCGGAGTCGTGATTACTTGTCATATTAATCGTTTTATAAGTGCTTGCACTAGAAATGGTTTTTGTCATTAAAATTATTTCGGCAAGCACTTATGAAACAATTAATAACTTATTAAATGGTGTATTACATCCCATAAGTTCTGGCTACTTTATGACAAGGTAAGGCGCAAGAACTTATGAGATGTAATACTGTGAGCTTTTTCTCTTCAAAAAAGGAGTGAATTGTACCGTTTCAAGGTTGCATTACCAAACCGAATGTCTTTAGCAGTCCGATTCTGTGATGGCAAGCGCAACCGCCTCGGCAGCTTTTATGCCATCGACTGCCGCCGACAAAATACCACCCGCATAACCTGCCCCTTCGCCTGCGGGAAACAACCCTTTAGTATTGAGGCTTTGTAAGGTTTTATCACGCGTAATTCTGACGGGCGATGAAGTACGTGTTTCAACACCGGTTAACAACGCATCCGGCATCGCAAAGCCTTTAATTTTTTTGTTAAATTCTGGCAATGCTTCGCGTATAGCAGCAATTGCATAATCAGGCAACGCGGTAGCTAAAGAACCCAACGTAACACCTGGTGTATAAGATGGCATTACTGAGCCATAAGTTGATGATGGTTGGTTAGCTAAAAAATCGCCGACTAATTGGCCGGGCGCGTTATAACTGCCTCCACCTAATTGAAAAGCTTGTTTTTCTAATTGGCGTTGTAAATCGATACCGGCTAACGGATGCCCAGGATAATCAAGCGGGCTAATGCCAACAACAATACCGCTATTGGCATTACGCTCATTGCGTGAATATTGACTCATGCCATTAGTCACTACTTGCTCCGGCTCAGACGTAGCAGCCACCACTGTACCGCCAGGACACATACAAAAGCTATACACCGAGCGCTGGTTACGACAATGATGTACTAATTTGTAGTCAGCCGCGCCTAACATAGGATGACCGGCGAATTTACCGAAGCGAGCGGCATCAATCATCGACTGTGGATGCTCGATGCGAAACCCAATCGAAAAAGGTTTGGCTTCGATAAAGACACCCCGTTGATGCAGCATAGCAAAAGTGTCCCGCGCGCTATGACCTAAAGCCAACACCACATGCGAACAAGTAAGTGTAGTACCATCTGCTAAAATCAACGCTTTTATTTGCTGATTTTCAATAATAAAGTCAGCCACGCGGCTTTGAAAACGAATTTCACCACCTAATGCTTCTATTTTGCTGCGCATACGCTCAACCATAGACACTAACCTAAACGTGCCTATATGGGGCTTGCTCAACGTTAAAATTTCCTCTGGCGCGCCTGCGGCTACAAACTCGGTTAACACTTTGCGACCATAATGGTTAGGGTCTTTAATTTGTGTATAAAGCTTGCCATCGGAAAACGTACCCGCGCCACCCTCACCAAATTGCACATTTGACTCTGGGTTTAAAACGCGCTGACGCCATAAACCGAACGTATCTTTAGTTCGTTCACGCACCGCTTTACCACGTTCTAAGATTAACGGCTCAAAGCCCATTTCGGCTAAGATTAAACCCGCAAACAAGCCACATGGCCCCATGCCAATCACAATGGGCCGGTGTTTAGGTTTGGTTTTACACTGAGTGACGAAGCGATAAGTCGTGTCCGGTGTTTTGGTGACGTGAGCATCATGCAAACAGCGCTCAAGCACGGCAGCTTCGTTATCTACCTCAACATCAACGGTATATACCAACATAATCGCGTGTTTATTACGCGCATCATAACCTTGTCGGAAAATTTTATAGTTTAAGCATTGCTCAGCGCTAATATTCAGCGTGTTTAAGAGAGCGTGTTTAAATTCGCTATCATCATGAGCCAGCGGTAATTTTAATTCGGTAATTCTTAACATGGATTTATTCACGCATTGGTCGTTTATCTAATTTTGCCTCGTTCCCACGCTCTGTGTGGGAATGCCTACCGATCTTCAGCACAGCATTGTTTTCCGCTGGTATCAAATGCGATAACTTGATCATGGGTATGCATTCCCACGCGGAGCGTGGGAACGAGAAAACATGGATTTATTCACGCACCGGTGCCTCGTTCCCACGCTCT
>NZ_LAJX01000276.1 GCF_000963695.1 Methylocucumis oryzae | reverse complement strand
GTCATTCAGAACGTATAACGCCAGGGATGGCGTGTAGTAGGGCAACGCAGGAGCAGTTGCCGAGGACGCCGTAAATACGTCCCTGTAGGCTTGGCGGTAGCATCCCTGCTGCCGACACCTTCGCTCTAAACGCCCTATCCCGTCTTAAGTGTGTAGCCCAAATTCAATAGACACTAGCCAGTACTCACCACTATCTAAGACACTGTATTAGAATTTTGCTATTTTGCAATGCTGGGTTGTTTATATTCTGCCGATTCAAAGAACGGTGTTGGCTTTAAGCTATTATGATTAGCCCATTGAACCGGAGCAGGTTTAGGGTCAACAGGATAAATAGCTAGACCGAATAAGTCATTGATAATCATTGCCGAGCGCCAGGCGGCTAAACTTAATTGAGCATCGGCGACGCCGTGGCTATTGCGACCCGCGTTTTGCATGTAAATCCTATGTTCAGATGGGCCATCCCACGGCACTTGATAATGTTGGTTAAGTTTGGGAAAACCCTCATCATCTAAGTCCATGCGCGCTTTTAGCGTTGCCAAGCAAGTTGGCAGCACATAATGATAGCCAGTGGCAAAAACGACGACATCAGCCAGGCTGTCTTCATTTTCATTGTTAAAACCATTGCGCATATATAAATGGAATGCATTATGGCTGCGCTCCATTATGTAAACTTCGCGGTTAGGCAAAATACGATAATGGGTTGGCTGGGTTTCCAGAAAATCTTGTGTGTAAAGATAACGCGACAATGCTTGTAAAGTGGCGGGTGATACGCCATCGCCGGTTAACTTATGTGCCGCAATAATCGGTTGCTTTCGTGCCGGTGGTAGCTCATGGAATTGCCGCAAATAATCAGGCGTGAAATATTCATTAGTAAATGCGGTTTCATCGAGTGGGTCTAAACCCGGTCTACGGCTAATCCAAGTGATGTCGGCAGCTTGCCCACGCGCACCAGACATTAAATCTAAAAATATTTCCGCACCGCTTTGACCGCCGCCGATAATGGCTACCCGTTTACCGGTTACTTGTAAATCGCTGACGGCATAATGGTGACTATGCAAACACGCGCTGCCTAAGCTAGGTTTAGCCCAATTTGGCACATAAGGTGTCATTCCTGTACCTATTACCAGGTTTTGGCTATGCACATCGGAGGGTGTGCCTGCTATTTTTAACGTAAATCGGTTGTGGTCAAAAGTTATGTCTTGAATGTCGCTGTTAAACCTTAGATTAGGCAGTTGCTCCGCAGCCCAGCGTAGGTAATTAGCAAATTCTAAACGCGGTACGCGCGCGAAATCGGCGTTGATAAATCGGTAAAACCGACCTTGTTTGACTAAATACGCTAAAAAACTGCACGGATTAGTCGGGTCAATCGGTGTTACCAAATCTTTCAGATAAGACGTTTGCATTTGCGTATCAGGTAACATCATGCCGGGATGCCAACTAAATTCAGACCTGCGCTCAAAAAATAAGCTGCGTTGGTTAGATAAGGGTGCTAATAACGCTGCCAGGCTCAGATTAAAAGGGCCTATGCCTATACCGGCTAAATCTAATATCTTATTCATCAAATTTCCTTGCTGGTTGAAACCTCCCCTTTGGGGGAATCGTTTTGTAGACAACGCGGCGAACGCCTTGTTATCTTTTGGCTACCCACTTAAGCCGGGACAGGTCATTCAGAGTGAAGGACGCCGTAAATACGTCCCTGTAGGCTTGGCGGCAGCATCCCTGCTGCCGACACCTTCACTCTAAACAACCTGTCCCGGCTTGGTAT
>NZ_LAJX01000275.1 GCF_000963695.1 Methylocucumis oryzae | reverse complement strand
CTTAACGCCGAAACTTTACGCGCAGCACTTAGCCAACAGTTACCGGATTACGCGGTACCCTCTGCCTTCGTCATCTTGCCGGTATTGCCTAAGTTAGCCAGTGGTAAGTTAAACAAACAGGCATTACCCGAACCCGAACAACGCCTTAAAACCCATACCGCACCCAGTACTGAGCTAGAAATACAACTCGCTACGATTTGGCAAGATGTGTTAGGGGTGGCTGATATTGGCATCGACGATAATTTTTTTGCGTTAGGTGGGCATTCGTTGTTGGCGATGCGTTTAGCGATGAAAATTCGCCAACAGTTTTCCGTAGATTTACCGGTAAGCGATATTTTTAACCACCCTAGTATCGCTGCGATGGCAGCCGCGCTTAACCCACTTATAGCTAAAACCAAGCCTATAGACTTGGCAGATGAGTTAGCTCAGGCTTTATCGACGCTACAATCCTTATCCACTCAAGATTTGCAACAGTTACTTGCCAAGAACAGCTTTTAATCATGCTGGAAACGATTATCGCCCAACTCAATGAGTTATCACCGGATCGCCGTGCTGCTTTATTAGTGCTGTTAAAGCAACGCGGTATTGATTTAGCTAAGCAATGGCCTATCACTCAAGTCGCACGTGAAGGTTTACTACCGTTGTCTTATGGCCAGGAGCGCTTATGGTTTTTAGCGCAATGGGCGCCTGACAGCACGGCTTATCACATCGCTGATGCCGTAGTCATCGATGGCACGTTAGAATTAAGCGCACTGCAAGCCAGCATCGATTTAGTGGTGGCCCGCCATGAAAGCTTAAGAACGACATTTCATGCTCAAGACGGCATCGCCAAACAGTGTATTCACAAGACGATGACGGTGCCAATAGCGTGGCAAACGGTAGTTAACCAACCTGATGCGTTAAGCTGTGCTAAACACCTGGTAGCTGCGCATGAAAATCTTACCTTCGATTTAAGCATTGGACCGCTGTTTAGAGTGCTAGTCATTCAGCTCCAAGCAGAACGTAGCGTGTTGTCGCTGGTCACGCATCATTTAATCAGTGACGAATGGTCGTTATCGCTGCTGGTTAACGAATTTGCCGAGGCTTATGCTGCGTTACAACGTGGTCAAACGCCAGCATGGCCTGCATTACCGGTTGCTTATGCCGATTTCGCCGTTTGGCAACGCCAATATTTGACGCTTACCCAAGAATTAGACCGACAACTGGCTTTTTGGCAAAACCATTTAGCCGGAGGTCAGCGTGAAGTAGAGCTGCCTTATGATAAACCTAAATCGAAAGAGCCTTCTGACGCTGGTGCTGCGTTTCAGTTTAGCATTAAATCTGAGATAGCCTTGGCATTGCGCCGTTTGTGTCATGAGCAGCAAGCGACTTTGTTCATGGCGATGCTGACGTTATTCGCGTTGTTGTTATATCGTTATAGCGGTCAAGCGAGTATCCGAATTGGCATTCCGGTGGCTAATCGTAGTCGCCCGGAATTGGCAGGCGTGGTCGGTTTTTTCGTTAACACCCAGGTGTGGCAAATTCAATTGCATGGCGGTATGAGTTTCGTCGAGGTATTAACCTTCGTCAGAGAACATGCATTAGCTGCACAAACTAATGCCGAGCTGCCGTTTGAGCAATTAGTCGATGCGTTACAACCAGAGCGACAACCAGGCGTTAATCCGTTGTTTCAAGTGATGTTCAACCATCAATACCGCGTCGAACCTGCTGAGTTAACTGGTGTTAAGCTCACGCCGCTACAACGCGAAGAGCGCACGACGCAATTTGAGCTGATTTTAGATAGCGTAGAAACTCAAGACAGTCAGCTTCAAGCTACGCTGACTTATGCCGCCGATATGTTTAGCACTGCCGCAATAACGCGCATGGCTGAGCATTTATGTCAATTAGCCGAGGCTGCCGTTACTAAGCCAGACCAAGCCGTGCGTGAGTTGAGCTTGCTCACTGAGCAAGAATTAAACACGTTTATAGCAACCCCCGTTACACCCAAACCTTACCGCAATATAGTCGAAACGATTTTCAGCCAAGCTAAACAAACCCCAAACAACATAGCCGTACACGTCAACGATGAGGTTATTAGCTATGCCGAGTTGGTTGATTGGAGTTTAACAATAGCGGATGAGTTGGCTGGTTTAGGTTTAAAACCGGGTAGCGTAGTCGCGCTATGCTTGCCGCGCGGTGCTGTAATGATTGCGGCGCAATTAGCTGTGTTGATACAAGGTGCTGTGTTAT
>NZ_LAJX01000274.1 GCF_000963695.1 Methylocucumis oryzae | reverse complement strand
TTAGCGCTGAGTCACATGTTAAAAACAAGACGGTTATATTGGCACACTAATGACCAAGCACCTATTAGCTTAGAGCCACCAACTGCACTCAGCATGGCTTGGCAAACCACCGATAAAGGCGACTATACGCTGAAAATCGAGCAACCTGAGCATGTCGTATTAATCTTTACCGAACCTGCATTTTTATTAAATACCAAAACCTTAACCCTAAGCGAACTCAGTCAACCTTGCCCAAGCACCGAGCAACTTAAGAAATTTCTGCAAGCACCAGTGATTCCGGCTGAATTTGCCGAAGAGTTCAGTCAAAAGCTATTACTTGACTACCCTAACCTGCCGTTACCTGCACCTAAACCGGTACAGATTAAGGATTTACTAGACAAACAACCTAGACCCCAAGTTACCTTATTCGGCACAACCGTAGCGACTAATCAATATTTACACGTAATAAAACTGCGCTTTTATTACGATGGATACTGCCTATCAGGCTTACCAGAAACTGAGTTTAGCGTCAGCAAAGCACAAGACGGCAGTATGGTGCGCATTCAACGGGATTTGCTATTAGAGGCAACTTTCGCTGAAACCTTATTAAATCTAGGCTTTGCTAGGCTACCTGCCAATTTATTGGCTCTTGCAGGCCATGAGCTTATTTTTTATAGCCCTAGTGAGCAAACCAAATTCGATAGCGCCAAGCGTTGGGGACATTTCTTAACGGATATGCGCGATAAGCTTGAACAGCATCATTGGGAAGTAGTTATCGACGATAGCTTTCATTTACGTTTTGAACAGGCCGATTATTGGGAAGCCGAATTTAGTGAGAATGAAAATAATTGGTTTGAAATGCGCTTTAATATTGAAATAGATGGTCAATCTTACGCATTACTGCCCTTAATCACATCGGTATTAGAGCATTATGATTTAGAGAACTTACCGGAGCATTTATACATCCCACTGAACGACCACACCTATTTAAACCTGCCTACCGGTAAGTTAAAACCCGTTATAAACGTGTTATATGAAATGTTTAATGGCAACGCCTTAGCGCAAGACGGTTCGTTACGCTTATCGTTATTTCATGCCGCCAGTATTGCCGATTTAGAACAGCATAGCTATGGCTTATTTGCGATTAAAGGCAGCCAACAATTACGCGAACTGGCGCAAAAACTAAAAGACTTTTCCGGCATTCAAACGGTACAGCCTCCGGTTAACTTTCATGCAGAGCTTAGGCCGTATCAGCAACATGGCTTAAACTGGCTGCAATTTTTACGCGAATACCAGTTCGGTGGTATTTTAGCCGATGATATGGGCCTGGGTAAGACCATACAAACCTTAAGCCACTTGCTGTTAGAAAAACAGTCCGGCCGAATGCAAGGCCCTTGCTTAATCATTGCACCCACCAGTTTAATGAGTAACTGGCGACGCGAAGCACAACGCTTTACCCCTGATTTAAGCGTGTTAGTGTTACAAGGTGTTGAACGTAAGCAATTGTTTAGTGAAATTAAAAGCCATGATTTAGTGTTAACCACTTATCCGCTATTGCCTAGAGATGAAGATAACTTACTTGAACAAAGTTATTACTATCTTATTCTCGATGAAGCACAAACCATTAAAAACCCTTTAGCCAAAGCCGCGCAACTAGTCAGGCAAATTAAATCCACGCATAGACTGTGCTTAACCGGTACGCCTATGGAAAATCATTTAGGTGAATTATGGGCACAATTTGATTTTTTAATGCCAGGCTTTTTAGGCAACTTAGCCCATTTCAAAAAACTGTATCGCACACCTATAGAAAGCTATGGGGATGGAGATAGCCGCAAGCGATTAGCACAACGTGTTGCACCGTTTATGTTGCGCCGTACCAAACAAGAAGTCGCTACCGAATTACCTGAAAAAACTGAAATTATCCGCTCAGTCCCGCTTTACCCCAAACAAGCCGCGCTCTATGAAAGCATTCGTATTACTATGGAACAACGCGTGCGTGATGCCATAGCCCAGCAAGGCTTATCGCGTAGCCACATTACGATTTTAGATGCGTTATTAAAGCTACGCCAAACCTGCTGTGATCCACGCACACTGAGCTTAAAAGAAGCCCAGAAAGTTAAAGAATCGGCTAAATTAGATTTGCTCATGGAGTTATTGCCTGAGCAATTAGAGGAAGGCCGACGCATTTTAGTGTTCTCGCAATTTACCCGCATGATTGCGCTCATCGAACACGAACTGACTACGGCTAACATCGGTTACGCTAAACTGACCGGCCAAACTAAAAAACGCGATGACGCCATTAATGCGTTTAAAAACGGTGACGTTAACGTGTTCTTAATCAGCTTAAAAGCCGGTGGCGTCGGCTTAAACCTCACCGAAGCCGATACCGTGATTATTTATGACCCGTGGTGGAATCCTGCCGCAGAAAACCAAGCCGCCGACCGCGCCTATCGCATAGGCCAGGACAAGCCGGTGTTTGTTTATAAATTAATCACTGAAAACACCGTCGAAGAAAAAATCATTAGTATGCAAGAGAAGAAAAAAGCGTTAGCACAAGGTATTTATCAAGCTGAAAACCATGAAAACGGCTTGCAGCTAAGCGCCGAAGACTTAACGTCTTTGTTTGAAGCCAACTAAAGCGATTTCTATTAGCGTTGATGTGAATGCCTAAGCTAAACTCAGTACCTTTAAACGCACCAGGATTTCATCGCTCCCACGCTCTAGCGTGGGAGCGTAGCCAGAACGCTCTGCGTCTCGTTTCACACCGCCAGAGCGGCTGCAGCGCATTCCCACGCAGAGCGTGGGAACGATGTAGCCAGGTTTTAAGTAACCGCTCATAAATTGTTTAACACTTTTATACCTACAAGCCTCTAAAATCAGGCTTATTTATTAAAAGACTTTTGCACAGTTACTTAGGATGTCATCATGACACACCCGCACGCACCGGCCCAACCTAATCGGCAAACGCTTTATGTGCTCATCGCGCTAGGCTTAGGCATTATTGTCGGCGAGTTATTGCATCTAAGCTTTGGCGTAACCGCAACCGGTACGCTAAATCCCACCTTAGCGGTACTGATTGAAACATTGTCCGTTGTCACCGACTGTTTTATGCGGTTAATTAAGATGATTATTGCTCCGTTAGTGTTTGCGACGCTAGTCGTGGGCATAGGCAAAATGGGCGATGCGCATACCGTTGGGCGTGTAGGCTTAAAAGCCTTAGCCTGGTTTTTATCCGCTTCACTAATGAGTTTAGTCTTAGGCATGATATTGGTAAACGTATTCACGCCAGGCGAAAGCTTACATATTGCGTTGCCTAGCGATGCTCACGCAAGCCAACTGCCTGAAAACGGGCTGTCTTTACGCACGTTTGCAACCCACATTTTTCCTACCAGCATTTTTTCGGCCTTATCCGCGAATGAAATTCTACAAATCGTCGTGTTTTCGGTTTTCTTTGGCGTCGCCTCAGCACAACTTGGCGAATTAGCCGACCCTATGCTAAAAGCCTTAGATTCATTAGCGCATATCATGTTAAAAGTGACTACTTATGTCATGTATGCCGCTCCCATCGCTGTTTTTGCGGCGTTAACCGCCGTTATTGCTAAACAAGGTTTAAGTTTATTAGCAACCTACGGTATTTTTATTGCCGAATTTTATTTAGGCTTATTGACGTTATGGTTATGTTTAATCAGCATAGGCGTGTTAATACTGGGTGGCAAAAAAATACTGTCTTTATTACGCCATATCCGCGAACCGTTATTGCTGGCATTTGGTACGGCCAGTAGCGAAGCCGCCTACCCTAAGCTGTTACAACAATTAGAACGCTTAGGTTGCGATGCCAAAATAGCCGGTTTTGTCTTACCACTCGGCTATTCGTTTAATTTAGACGGTAGCATGATGTATATGACGTTTGCGGTATTATTCATCGCCCAAGCCTATGGCATAGAAATGAGCTTAGGCCAGCAAGCCTTAATGTTATTAGTCTTATTGTTTACTAGCAAAGGCGTCGCAGGGGTGCCGCGCGCATCATTGGTTGTTATTTCAGCGACGTTAAGCTTATTTCATATCCCCGAAGCCGGTATTTTACTGCTGTTAGGTGTTGACCAATTGCTAGACATGGGGCGAAGCGCTAGCAACGTACTAGGCAATAGTTTAGCGACAACAGTGATTAGCCGCTGGGAAAAGGCCTTGAAATAACTGATTCTATTTTGATAGCGCTGTTAATCTGGATTTATATTTACAAGTCACTCGGAAGCCCCCTCCCGTTTGCCGCGCCGAGCACCGCAGGTTTTGCCGGGAATTAGCCCGTCAGGGGCACGGCATGGATGCCGTGCGTCGGCAGGCGGGCAGGACGCCCGCTCTGCGACCTCCCAGCAAAAACCA
>NZ_LAJX01000273.1 GCF_000963695.1 Methylocucumis oryzae | reverse complement strand
TAACCACCGAAGCGGCTTCCGCTGAATTTAATACTCGGGTTTCTAGGATAAATTCGTTAGAAGCCTGACGCATTACTTGTGTTAATTCCGCTTCAGCTAATTCGCTAGGTGATTTTTTAAACAACACTAGCGATGCTCTTAGAACATTATAAGCTTCGGGTTTTTGGTTAAGCGTAGATACATTCATGTTAAAACTCCGGCTCGGTAAAGGTTTCCGGGTGAGCAGGTTCTAAAGCCGTTTCCGGCACTTGTAACATTTTTTCGCGAAAAGCAACATGGTATTGAATGAGGGCATCATCGCGTATGACTTTCATCACTTCGCCTTCCGTGCCTTTAGCGACTAGCACATTACCTTGTACGCCTAAATCTAATGTGCATATCACTTTATCGCGAAACTCAAAGCGGCTAGGATTCCACGGTTCATCAGCGCTAATCAGCTCTTCTAAGCGACAGCCGACCATGCGGCCTTGGCTTAAAAAGTGAACGGTGAAAATCACTTGGTCTTGTAAAAACGTACCGACTTCGATGATGTTACCGACGCTGCCGCGACGTATTAGCAAATGACCGACATCAAGACCAGGGTAAGTGCCATCGTTACGAACATTACGGGTCACTCTAACCGATTCGCCGTATTCAAAACGGCCTTCATCAAAACGTTCCGGTTTCATGTTTTAATATCCGTTAAAGCAACAAACCCCGTTTGTGGTTCGCCCATGTGAAAGACTTTAAAGACTTTTTCCGTGACGGCATCTGATTCGACAAAATCCTGATATGCCCGTGCTAGCAAGGTCTTGTACACGGCTCTTTGAGCTTCTTCGCTATCCGGCATACTGTCAGCGGCTTGCTGCAAATAGTTATGAAAACGTTGCAAGATATGTAAGCGATTCACATGCACGACGGTTTGGTCGTAATCCAAGTTAAAATACTGCAAAAATTCTTCAGCAGATTCAAATTCTTCCAATTCTTCTATGAAACTCATGTTTGTCTCCGCTTAGGTCAGGGATGATGGTGTTTTTTAATGTGGCTATATAGAAAATGGCTAATAAAACTGTCATCGTAAAATCTAATGAGGTCGCTATCGCGAGGTTTTATTTTTAAGCCGGTTCTCGCACCGGCAGGCGAGCTACTTTCTTTTGCGTCGGCAAAGAAAGTAGCCAAAGAAAAGGCGACCCGTTGCCGCTTCTTCC
>NZ_LAJX01000272.1 GCF_000963695.1 Methylocucumis oryzae | reverse complement strand
ACTGAGAGTGTACAAGCAGAAGTATTAATATTAGGCGGTGGCCCAGGTGGTTACACAGCGGCGTTTTAGAGCAGCGGATTTAGGTAAGCAAGTCGTTTTAGTTGAGCGCGAACCTGTATTGGGTGGCGTGTGTTTAAACGTCGGCTGTATTCCGTCAAAAGCGTTATTGCATACTGCGTTAGTGATACATGAAGCCGAACAAATGGCGCAACATGGAATTACCTTTGCTAAGCCAGAATTGGACTTAGATAAACTGCGTGCCTGGAAGCAAAGCGTAACCAAAACCTTAAATGATGGTTTAGCAGGACTGGCAAAACAGCGCAAAGTGACGGTGATTCAAGGCACGGGGCAATTTAGTTCAGCAAATACATTAGATGTGCAAACTGCATCAGGCGTTACTCAAGTGCAGTTTCAACAAGCGATTATTGCGGCAGGCTCGCAGCCGACGAAAATTCCAAGCTTTCCCCATGATGATGCAAGGCTTTGGGATTCTACCGATGCACTCGCATTGCCGTTCATCCCGAAAAAGTTACTAATCGTCGGAGGTGGTATTATCGGCTTAGAAATGGCAACGGTTTATCACGCGTTGGGTTCTAGTATTAGTGTGGTTGAACTCATGGATCAAATTATTCCAGGTTGCGACAAAGATTTGATTACGCCGTTATTCCGCCAAATTAAAAAACAATACGCTAATATTTTGGCTAGAAACCAAAGTAACGGCTATTGAGGCTAAAGAAGACGGCTTATTAGTCAAAATGGAAGCAAAAGACGGAAATCTTATTGAAGATACGTTTGATGCAGTACTGGTGGCTGTCGGTCGTAGGCCGAATGGTAAATTAATTGCCGCCGAACAAGCAGGCGTTAGCGTTAACGAGCAAGGCTTTATTCCGGTCGATAAACAACAACGCACGAATGTCGCGCATATTTATGCGATAGGCGATATTGTCGGCAATCCTATGCTAGCGCATAAAGCCACGCATGAAGGTAAAGTTGCGGCAGAAGTGATTGCAGGTCATAAGGCTAGCTTCGATGCGTTAACGATTCCATCGGTGGCCTATACTGACCCTGAAGTCGCTTGGATGGGTTTAACAGAAAACCAAGCTAAGCAGCAAGGCATTGACTATAACAAAGGGGTATTCCCTTGGGCGGCCAGCGGTCGTTCACTCAGTATGGGACGCAAAGAAGGCATTAGCAAAATCATTAGCGATAAAAACACCGGTAGAATTTTAGGTGCAGGTATGGTCGGACCTAATGCCGGTGAGTTAATCGCTGAAGCGGTATTAGCGTTGGAAATGGGCGCTGATGTCGATGATATTAGTTTAACTATTCATCCGCATCCGACTTTATCCGAGACGTTTGCGTTTGCCGCAGAGATGATAAACGGCACGATTACCGATTTATATGTTAAAAAATAGTCGGTGACATGGTCTCGATAAGCAAATACCCAGGCCTTGCCGATGTTGTAAAGACCAGCCAATGTTTTCGTATCGTATTATTTTTAGCGTTTAGCGATGTGAAAGCCCGCTACAAACGCAGCGTGTTAGGGCCGTTTTGGTTGACGTTAGGCACGGCGGGCGGTTCGGCAGGTTTAGGTTTGCTGTGGAGTGAGTTGTTGCGCATGGATGCGAAAACCTTTGTACCGTCACTGACGGCAGGTTTGATTTTATGGCAGTTTATTGCCGGTGTCGTCAGCGAGGCATCGGTATTATTTAGCCGCCAAGCGTCGATTATTAGAAATCTCAATTTACCGCTGAGTATTCACCCTGCGCAGTTATTATTGCGCCATTTGATTAATCTTTTGCACAACATACCGGTTTTCTTTTTGGTAGCGTTAGTGTTAGGTCATCCCTTAACTATTGAGTCCTGGCTTGCCATACCGGGATTAGTCTTAGTGACATTAAATCTCTTGTGGTTAGCGTTGCTGATAGGCTTGTTAGGCGCGCGTTTTCGTGATTTAGAGTATTTAATTGCGATGGTAATGCCGTTACTGATGTTCATTAGCCCGGTTTTCTATCGACCTAATTATTTGCCGTTTAGCGAGCAAATCATGTGGTTTAATCCATTCTCGCATTTCATTGAAATCATTCGTTATCCGTTGTTTGGTTTAGCGCCGCCTAACTTTATTGTACTGACATTAATAAGCATGTTAGTCGTAGGTTGGGCGTTTTACATTGGTGTTGTTTAATCAAAAACGTCACCGTATTGCCTTTTGGGTGTGATATTCAATTAATATGGCTGAACTTTGCTTTGAGCATGTGACGGTGCAATACCCGATTTATAACAGCCGTAGCATGTCGCTGCGTAATCAGTTGGTGCGGATAAGTACCGGTGGCCGTATAGAAAACGAAGCTGGCCATATTCAATGGGTGACGGCGTTATCTGACGTCAATTTCACGTTACGCGACGGTGATTCAGTAGGCTTAATCGGTCATAACGGTGCCGGAAAAAGCACGTTATTACGCACCATGGCGGGTATTTATCAACCTAATATTGGTTTAATACATAGGACGGGCAAAGTCGCCACCGTATTAGAAATGGGGGCGGGCATGGATGTTGAGTTATCCGGTTATGAAAATATTATCCGTATGGGTGTTTTAATGGGCGTGTCGTTATCTGACATTAAAAGCCGAATTCCTGATATTGAAGCGTTCACCCAATTAGGTGATTTTTTGCAATTGCCGGTGCGGACGTATTCCTCCGGTATGGCCACCCGTTTAATGTTCGCCGTCGCAACCTCGGTGCAGCCTGATATTTTATTAGTTGACGAAGTGTTTGGTACCGGTGATGCCGAGTTTCAAATCAAAGCCAAAGAACGTATGGAAGCGTTAATTAAATCGGTAGGTATTTTTGTATTCGCTTCGCATAACCATGATTTAATCAAGCAGTATTGCAATCGGTTTTTCAAGCTTGAGCATGGGCAACTGCAGGAAATAGTAACGCTGTAACCCACGCTCATATAGACTCTGAACGTTCAAATTTTCGGTTTTTTTGAGTAGGGTAGCTGTGCGTACCATTAAAAAATCGTAATAAAATCAATAAAAAGGTACGCATAGCGTACCCTACAGCGAGATGTAAAAACCGAAAACTTAACCGTTTAAAGTATATCCAAGGAAATTCATTAATGGCAAAAAAAGCTAAAAAAAAACGTCGTCGTGGTTATTCCGTATTACAACGGCTCAAAGTTTATTGAACGTTTGTTTGCGTAGCGTATATGAACAAACGGTACCCGCGACTGAAGTGATTGTGGTTAATGATGGTTCAAAATCAGAGGAAGCTGATTTTATCGATGAATTGGCAACGCGTATGCCATTCACGTTGATTCATAAAGAAAACGGTGGTCAAGGTTCTGCACGAAATAAGGGCGTACAAGCATCGACGTCTGACTATATTTGTTTTTTAGATCAAGACGATTACTTTTTGCCAAACCATATAGAAGTCTTGTTAGATGCAATTCCTGATGACGATTTACGCTTAGGTGTGGTTTATGGGGATTTGTATGAGGCCGATGCTGAAGGTAATATCATTAGAATGAGTATGGTTAAGCAACATGCGATTCATCCTAAACGGGATATTATTAGTTTACTTTGTCAAGACATGTTTATTTTGCCGTCAGCGTCGTTAATCGTTAGAAAAGTGTTTTTAGAAATTGGTGGCTTTGACACGCAGTTTAAAGGCTATGAAGATGATGATTTCTTTTTACGCATGTTCAGAGCAGGTTATAGCAATTATTATGTCGATAAGCCGGTAACGATTTGGTGTATTCATACCAATTCAACGTCTTACAGCGTATTAATGTCGCGTAGCCGCTTTAGTTATTTTTGTAAATTAAGCCAACTTTACCCTGATAGTAGAATCCAAAACCGTTTTTATTTTAGAGATTTATTAGTCGCTAGGTTTGGCTCTAGCTTTATTAAAGATGCGGTAGAAGCTGTGATTTACGATGATAAAAATAAAACGGAATTAGTGAACATTTATTTTTCTTATCGTGACATGGTGCTGGCTAACGAGTTTGTTGGCTTTAAGTATAAGCTTAAATTAAAACTTATCGGTTGGATATTAACGACTTGCCCGGCGCAAGTCATCAATTTACTGGTCGAGTTTGCTAAGTTTGCCGTGCCATTACGTCGAATGATTAATATTTAATGGCTACGCATCGTGTTGTCGCTGTTATTGTTGCGTATTTTCCCGATTTCACACGATTACATGAATTATTAACAGCAGTTGCTACGCAAGTTAAGGAGACTGTTATTGTTGATAATTCAGCTTCTAATTCGCTAGTAGATTGGTTAAACAATACGCAATTTAGCCATGTGAGCTGTTTGCCACAGTCTAGCAATTTAGGCGTTGCTGCAGCCCAAAATATAGGCATTGAGTGGGCGATTCAGCAGTATGCTGATTATGTTGTGTTATTCGATCAAGATAGCTGTCCTGCACCTACTATGATTAACGCGTTGCTAAGCGCCGTTGAACAATTACAGCAACAACAGCAACGTATCGCGGCGGTAGGGCCGAGATATTTAGATACCCGGCAAAATAATCCGCCTCCGTTTATTCGTATTCAAGGGTTAAAGCTTCAGCGTTGCGCTTGCGATAAGCTCGATTCAATTGTCCATGTCGATTATTTAATTGCATCCGGTTGCTTAATTCCAGTAACAACGCTTAACGCTACCGGTTTAATGCTACCTGAACTGTTTATTGATTATGTTGATATTGAATGGGGGCTTAGAGCTAAAAGTTTAGGCTTTCAAAGTTTTGGCGTCTGTTCGGCCGAAATGGCACATGAGTTAGGCGAAAAGCCTATTGCTTTTTTAGGTCGGCAAATTCCTTTGCACAGTCCGCTAAGACATTATTATCACTTTCGTAATGCGGTGTGGTTATATCAACAGTCTTATATTCCACTGAACTGGAAGTGTGTCGACGCTTCACGGTTATTGCTCAAACTTGGCTTTTATAGTGTATTCGCCAAGCCTAGAGTCAAACAATTCAGCATGATGGTGTTAGGTATAGGGCATGGACTGCTGAAGCGTTTAGGGCAGATGAATTAATGTTTACGGCTTTTGTTTTTAATAGTATGTCTAATTGGTCGAGGGAGTCTACAGATGTGTGGGGTTAATTTTTCAAAAGTGTCTTGAAGATAATGCGCAGAACGTTGCGCTTTCGAACTCGCTTCGGTAGCTATTGTTAGCGCTTGCTGAGCAGAGGTTTTTGCCGAAGACGCTTTAGCTGATAAGTTAGTAATTTTTGGTTGTAGTGCGTTAAGTTGAGCTTGAAGATGTTCGACATCAGAAAAGCTAGCACAGTTGGATAGCAGCATAGCTAGGGTTATAACGATGATTAATTTAAAGGTGTGCATTATCGTTTTCCTTAGGATAAAACCACATTTGATAAATACTTAATAAGATTTGGAAGCTCATTGATAAGCCCATTAATGTGCCAGAGATGACGACAACGTAAGCGAATGAGGGTGTAGCTTTAGTGATAAACCAAGAAGCGACGTCGGTCAGCATAGCGGCAAACGGAATGACGACGGCGATGCGTTTAACCACCGCTGGAATATCGCATAAGATAAAAATTTTTACCGATAAAAAATAAAATAAACGCAATACCAAATAAATGAATATGTGATATTCGTACTAAACGTGGAATTGTCGCACCGCCCGCATGAGCGACTTCGGCGACACCGGCATAATGAGTTAAGTCGGGTAAAGACGGATTGACGCTTGGGTTATGGCAAATAATGCAATCTCGATTCAAGATAGGCGCAATTTTTTCATTATAGCCTGGTTCTTCAGCGCCCGAATTAATCCATTCTAGGATGACGTCTTGGTCTGATAGGTATTTCAGATTGGATTTCATAATGCCAGTAATAGCCGTGCCTAAGCGCGTTCGGTCATTTGAGCCGTGATAACTAATCACGACATCTTCTATTGACAATCCTGCTTTACCGTCTAAACCTTGATGGGTGTAGTACAGATTAAATAAAGCCGCTAAATAGCCTAAACCTATGGTTAATAAGAATACGGTGTTGAGTATTCGCTCACTGACAGAGATGTCTTTAAAACGGCGAAAGTGTTCGGTAGCCATGTGTTAATGCCTTAAGTGAAGGGAATAGCGTGTTCATGTTATTCATCACACCATAAGCCTCTTTGGGTTTCAAGTGCATGAGTGCTATTAATGGGGCAGCAAAGATTTTCTATTGAAAAGCCATAGGTATTCTTCTATGCTCAACTCAGGTATTGCCATGTCAATACCTGCGTACCCTGGGGCTTGCTAGAACGTTTAGTGTTAATCAAGTCTGTTTTACGCGTACAACAAATAAAATAATGCGTCATCCAAGCTTAACGGCTAGGACTACTATTACAGGAGATGCTATGAAGATAGGTATACCCAAAGAAATCTATCCGGGTGAGAAGCGGGTCGCTACGACACCGGAAGCAGCCGCCGCCATTATGAAGCTAGGCTTTTCAATGTGTTTGGAAAGTGGGGCCGGTTTGTCTGCTAATATCAGTGATGACTTATATCAAGCCGCAGGCGTTGAGATTTTGCCTGATGCGCAAAGTGTTTGGCAGCAGTCAGATATTATTATGAAAGTGCGGGCGCCTATGTTATCTGTTGAGCAAGGCGTTGATGAATTAGCGGATTGTCCATCTGGAAAGTGTTTAATTAGCTTTATTTGGCCTGCGCTAAAAAATGCGGCGCTGATGGAAAAATTAGCCAGTCTACAGACCACAGTTTTTGGCTATGGATTGTGTACCACGCATGTCCAGAGCGCAAAAAATGGATGCATTAAGCTCTATGGCGAATATTGCCGGTTATCGGGCTATTGTTGAAGCGGCCCAGCATTTTTGGCCGTTTTTTCACCGGACAAATTACCGCTGCCGGTAAAATTCCACCCGCTAAAGTATTAGTGATTGGGGCAGGCGTGGCAGGTTTAGCCGCGATTGGTGCCGCTAAAGGTATGGGGGCTATCGTTAGAGCGTTCGATACCAGACCAGAAGTCAAAGAGCAAATCGAAAGTATGGATGCAGAATTCTTAATGCTGGATTTTGCTGAGGATGGGTCGGGTTCAGGCGGTTATGCCAAAACCATGTCGCCAGAGTTTATTGCGGCGGAAATGGCATTATTTGCTGAACAAGCCAAAGACGTTGATATTATTGTCACGACGGCGCTGATTCCAGGCAAACCCGCTCCTAAATTAATTACCGAAGCGATGGTGCAATCGATGAAGCCGGGTAGCGTCATCGTCGATTTAGCGGCTGAACAAGGCGGTAACTGTGAGCTGACTGAATCGGGCAAGGTGGTGGTGAAAAACCAGGTAACATTGATTGGCTATACCGATTTACCCAGCCGGTTAGCAACTCAATCCAGCCAACTTTACTCGACGAATCTAAGGCATTTATTGACAGATTTATGCCCTGAGAAAAATGGCACGGTGTTTGTCAACATGGATGATGAAGTCATACGAGGTGCGACTGTTATTAAAGACGGGGCTATCACTTGGCCTGCACCGCCACCTAAACTCTCTGCCGCACCCGCTCAAGCAAAACCCGCGCCTGTTGTAAGCCCGGTAGAGACTAACGCTAGCTCGTCATCCAGCTTAATAAAATCCTTAATGCCACTGGTATTAGGCGGCCTGGCGTTGTTTGGTGTCGGAGCGGTCGCGCCGGAATCGTTTATGGCGCATTTCACTGTTTTTGTTCTCGCGTGTTTTGTTGGCTATCAAGTGATTTGGAATGTCACGCCTGCTTTACATACACCGCTTATGAGTGTGACCAATGCGATTAGTGGCATTATCGTTATCGGCGCAATTATTCAAGTGTCATCAAGTAGTTGGCTAGTGAGTATTTTAGCGGCATTGGCCATATTAATGGCGTCTATCAATATAGCGGGTGGTTTTTTAGTCACTCGCCGTATGTTAGCCATGTTTAGAAAATAAGGGGGAGTGATGTCACATAGTTTAGTTACCATGTCGTATATCGTCGCGACGATTTTATTTATTTTAAGCTTAAGTGGTTTAAGCAATCAGGAAACGTCCAGGCGAGGCAATTATTACGGCATGATAGGCATGGCCATCGCTATATTGGCGACGGCGTTAAGCGGTTCAGTGACGGCTTATGGGCTATTAGTCGCAGCGATTGCGATAGGCGCTACGATAGGCGCTAAAGCAGCGTTAAAAGTTGAAATGACGCAGATGCCCGAGCTGGTTGCGATTATGCATAGCTTAGTCGGTATGGCGGCTGTTTTAGTGGGCTATGCCAATTTTTTAGATGAGTCTATTCAGTTAAACGGTGCAGAGAAAACCATTCATGAAATGGAAATATACATCGGTGTGTTAATCGGTGCCGTAACGTTTTCAGGTTCAGTCATTGCATTTGGTAAGCTTAGTGAAAAAATTAGCGGTAAGCCATTGCTATTACCGGCGCGGCATTGGTTGAATTTGGCCTTATTACTGTTGGTTATCGCTTTAGGTTATTGGTATATGCAGCAAGCCGCAACGGGCGGTGGCATGGTTCCGTTATTATTAATGACCTTGTTGGCCTTAGCGTTTGGTGTACACATGGTAATGGCTATCGGCGGTGCTGATATGCCGGTGGTTGTGTCTATGTTGAACAGCTATTCAGGTTGGGCAGCGGCGGCAACTGGTTTTATGTTAAACAATGACTTGTTAATCGTAACCGGAGCATTAGTGGGTAGTAGCGGTGCTATTTTGAGTTACATCATGTGTAAGGCGATGAACCGGAATTTCATTAGCGTCATTGCCGGCGGCTTTGGTACGGTATCAGGAGCGTCAGCCGCTGTCGTTGAAGGTGAAGTGCAACCTATCGATGCTGAAGAAACCGCCGCTTTGTTATTAGCCGCGAAAAATATCATGATTATTCCGGGTTACGGTATGGCCGTCGCGCAAGCGCAGCATACGGTTTATGAAATTACTAAGCTGTTAAGAGACAAGGGCAAAAAGGTTGGTTTTGGTATTCATCCGGTGGCAGGTCGTATGCCTGGACACATGAATGTATTATTAGCCGAAGCCAAAGTGCCTTATGACATCGTGTTTGAAATGGATGAAATCAACGAGGATTTTCCAGAGGTTGATGTGTCTATCGTCATTGGTGCTAACGATATTGTCAATCCTTCCGCGTTAGATGACCCAAACAGTCCTATTGCCGGTATGCCGGTATTGGAATGTTGGAAGAGTGAAACGACGATTGTTATGAAGCGGAGTATGGCATCCGGTTATGCCGGGGTTGGTAATCCGTTATTTGTGATGGAGAATACACGTATGCTGTTTGGTGATGCAAATGCGATGTTGCAGGCAGTATTAAAAGCATTGCGTGGTTAGTTAACGAAATATTAGCCGAAACCGGTATTATGCCGGTTTCGATGCTACACAGGATGTAAAGATAAATGATGAGAGAATTATGGTTGTTAAGACATGCACAAGCGCAGCAAGCGGTAGAAGACGGCAGCGATTTTGCAAGACCCTTAACTAAACGAGGTTATGCGGCAACACAGCGTTTGCGGGCTTGGTTACAGCAACAGCCTTTGTTACCGGACAAAACAATCGCGTCGCCTGCAAACCGGGCATTCACGACGGCGTATTGTTTTTATGCCGATTTTCCTGCCTGGCAAACTGCGATAGTTCCAGATCAACGTTTGTATTTGCAAGGCGTGCCAACGATTAAACAAGTTCTTGCCGAGCAGCCAGCGAGTTTACAGCGTTTGTTATTAGTGGGGCATAATCCTGACTTTGAAGAATTATTAGCTGAATTAATGATTGTTAATACCCGATTGACGTTAGATACTGCTACGTTGGCCATCTTAACCTTTTCAGTCGATTGGCAAAACTTAGCACCACAAAAAGCTAGGCTGCTGGCCTATATTGATGCTGATGCGTTAAATGATTAGAGCACTGTGACTAAACAACCTTTACATATTGCTTATTTAGATGCTGTGCGCGGATTAGCAGCGTTATCGGTGGTTAATGAGCATTATGTGATTGCGTATGGCCTGCCTTGCCAAGGTGCGTTATGCAGTGCGCTATTGGATTATTCACCGCTACATATTTGGTGGGATGGCACAGCGGCAGTCTCTATGTTTTTTGTGTTAAGTGGTTTGGTGTTGTCGTACAAATACGTGCATGATGCTGCTGATATTGATATGACGCACTATTCATTAACCGCTTATCTGGTTAGCCGTCTATGCCGTATTGGCTTACCTTATTTAGCCGTGTTGGCGCTTAGCGCGCTATTGTATGAATGGCTGCATGACGCTCCGGTGCTGATGACCCGTTTAGCCAGTGATGCGTGGATTAATCAAATGTGGCGCGGCCATGCCTTAACGCATTGGGCGATGTTGAAAGAAGCTTTTTTATTGCGCTTACCGGCTGACATTATCTTAATTCCTCAAGCCTGGACCTTATCGATAGAGTTGGTGTTGTCATTATTATTGCCTTTAGCGCTGTTATTACTGCAACGAAGCTGGCGGTGGCTGGTTTTCTTTACAGTATTTATTGTTATGTTTGCCAATGTTTCGCCTTTTGCTTTGCATTTTATGTTAGGCATGTTGATTGCAAAATATGGTAAACGTGCATTAGCCTTTTTAGCCCAGCAACGCCGTGTGCTAGGCTGGTTATGGGTATTAGGTTTTTGTTATATACCGCAGCCGACAGTCTATATAAGCTGTTAAACGATACTGGATTATGGCTCGCAACTGGGGCAGGGGCAGGATTATTGCTGTTATCGGTATTAGCGTCTAAAACAGCACAAGCGTTTTTGTCCAGTAACGCATTACGCTATTTGGGCAAGGTGTCTTATAGCGTGTATTTACTGCACATGTTGGTATTAATGTGGGTAACGCCGTGGTTGTTAAGCTTAGCAGACGCTATTCAGTTAAATCGATTAAGTCTTTGGTTTTTCGGTTGGTTGGTTACTGTGTCCGTGTCGTTGACAATTGCTCATCTGTCTTATCGTTATGTTGAGATGACTAGTATGTTTTTGGGACGCAGTTTACAAAATTACGCACTAAAAGCTAAGATAAATTGAAACGGTATTACGCTTTCAATAAGGTGGCTTAGTATCAATCCACCTGGTAATGAGTTCTTAAAGTTGGGTACTTGGAAAAAAGTACCCAACTCTTTAACGGATTATCTCGATAAGGCTAAATCACTAGGCAAGCCCCATTGGATTTGCGAATTGGTCGTGAGATTCCACCAAACGCCTGTATTAGGACGCCAAATAATATACTCGTCATGGCCATTACCGTCAGTGTCGCCAAAGCGTGGTACATCACCTGGTTCACCCCATTGTATAGCAGCAGTTGCACCCGTGTTGATGTTTCGCGGATAAAACGTACTATTACTTGGACGCCAGACTGCTATATTCCAGCGGTTAAGCCTATCTCTATATGTTAACGGTATATCCCCCACTGTCCCCACGTAATCGTTTGGAACGCGCCTGTAGAGCTATAGCGAATCCACCATTCACCCGTTGTGCCACGGAATGTAATTAAATCGTCGCGACCATCTCCATCCATATCGCGTGAAATCGGTGTATCGGAGACTTCGCCCCAAGTAATATCTTCGCTTGATTTACTCGAATAACGAATATACCAATGACTGAAGGATTGGGCGTCTGCGCGTCTACGATAAACCGCTAATTCGGCTTTGCCATCTCCGTTGTAGTCTAAAGGTACCGGTATGTCACCTTTTTGTCCCCAAGCGATAGGCCTAAATGCTTTCAAGGGGTCCCAGCTACGAATATACCAATAACCATTGCTTGGCCTGAATACGATTAGCTCAGCTCGACCATCACCGCTTACGTCTGCAGGTGCCGGTATATCCCCTTTTTTCCCCCAGCGATAGGATTGCGTTGTACCTGTTGCATAGTAAATATACCAAACGGCCATTCGATGGCCGAAAAAATTGCGTAATCGGTTTTACCGTCGCCATCAAAATCAGCTGACTGCATTTGTAAATGCCGATTAACCATCGATTCAACTTGCTTGCGTAAATCAGGTCTAGGCCCTATATGGCCACCTTGCTGTTGTGGCGTTCCTTCGCGTCGTAAAATCGCGCGCATTTCTTTAGGGTCCCAAATCGAACCGTGGTATTCCCATAACATGCTAGATAACGAAACTGCTGCGCTTGTAACAATTGGTGAAGCGCCAGACGTGCCAGCAAACGACGAGGTATACCAAAGGTTTTCGCCTTCTGCATTATATCTTCCGCCGTATCCAGTGGTATAAATCTGAAAATCCCCTTCAGAGTGGGTATCTACCCGGCTACCATAAGTCGAGAAGATTGCTTTATTTCGGGTCAATTTATCACCAGCACCGACAATAATCGCGCCAGAATCTTTACTCGTGTCATTAGGGTTAAATTCGCCCTTAAATCCAGCTAAATCTAAATCGCAATTACCATTACCTGCTGCTTGTACGACTATGCGACCATTGGCTGTTGCAGTTTTAATCGCTGCTTTAGCCGAAGCGTCCCATTCAATAGGAACTAGCCATTCTTCAGTGTCAGAGCCATTGCAGTCAAAGTCCGCATAGGTTTGCATTTCCAATAAAATGACTGAGCCTTTCCAATATTGATTCGCAGCAGCGATAATAGCCGCTGCTGGGTTATAACCTGAGTCTGGTGAATGTGTAGAAAGCTTAACGTCAGCATCGTAAACCATACCCGTTGTTCCATAGCTGTTGTTATCGCTGCTCAAAATACCTATAACGGCTGTACCGTGATCGCGCCAACGATTATAAGCATCAGCGCTCGGTGCGCCATTGACAAAAAACGTTGCCGGAAATTTTCGATAAGTCTTGATGCTTAGTATTCCAACTAAATTCAACATCGGTATACGCCCAATTCCAACCCGTCGTTGCATAATAAGCATTGTTAACATAATCGATGTCAATTCCGATGGGTGCGGCTTCGCGGTAGTCTTGCTGGGCAACAAAATTTTCGGGTAAAGGTGCTGGTACGCTTAAGTTTTCTGGTACTGGTGGTTTAGCTGTTCGAGGTTTGTTAGATATTGATGGTGGTAAGGCTTTAGTGAACGTTTCAGTCGTCTTAGGCCAAGGCACCGTATTATGTTGTTGCCAATAGGTTTTGAACTCTGACGCTTGTTCAGCGCTCATGCCAGGTGATGGCGCAGGTAGCTTAGATGCTGTGGCATAATCGACGATAGTTAACTGATTTAATTGATTGATTAATAATGCCAATTCTTGTTCGGAACTCGTATCGAGGACGATAAAAAACCAAGTTTTTAAATCAGGTAATTCATGACCGGTATTGTTTTCGCCTTTAACTTTTAATGAGTCTAATTCGGCATCGGACAAACTATGCATTCGTACAAACGCATATTGTCCGGTAGCGCTTAATAACTGCGTTAATTGTTGTAGTTGATTTTGAGCGTCAGCGTTGTTTGTGGTTAAAACACCTTGTTTTAGACGGATTTTACTATCATTGGTAAATTTAATTTCAATTCTGTTTTTGAATACTTCGGTTAAGTTGCTAACTTTTATGTGTTTTTTTCGATTGGAATAACGCTCATCAGGCAGCAGGCGTTTATGTTCTGACGAGCGCGTAGTTTTTTGGCTATTCTCTTCCGGTAAATCTGGATCACTGATTGCCCATGTTGACGGCGTAAATAATAATTGACACGGTAAAGTAAGGGCTGTAAGTAGCGCTATCCGTAACATAGTTGTGTTTTTATTTGGCATCATTGCTCCTATTAGTTATAGGGATTGAAGGACTGCAATTACAATACTGTGCACGTTATATGCTAAAGCAGATTGCTTATGTCCATGATAATAACCAACTAGCTCGCTGACTATTAAAAATTTGCTCAAATTTTACAAAAACGTGCTATTTATTTTCCATTTATTCAATAGGTTAAATAATGTGAAATACAGCTAAGACCAAGTTTAATTTTAATTTCATAATTCTGTCATATTTCTCGTATAGCATTGATTTTTCTTGGTGTTAAGTAGTTAGCAATCTACTTGCCAGTAACAAATGCCCCAATATAGGTAGCTGTCGGCTATAATACCGCCCACCACAGTTATGGTTTGTTTAATTTAACGAGAATAATTCATGAGCTTTGCGAAAAAATATTAAACCTTTGCTAATGTTTGCGAGTGTCACTTGCGCATTATTAACTACTTTTTCTGCCCACGCGGTAACACAAGTTGATCCAGCGGTGCCAGAGTATAAAAAGTCAGCGGGGTGTCGGGTAACTTAAGCAGCGTAGGTTCTGATACCTTAGCGA
>NZ_LAJX01000271.1 GCF_000963695.1 Methylocucumis oryzae | reverse complement strand
TTTATTACCGACCGAAAGACGCCCAAGCCATCAAAACCTCGTGTTAATAAAGGCGTTCCTAATAAGTGGAAAGAAAAGCGGGCTAAGAAAATGGGTGCTACTGGCTAAAGTCAACAGTATTGACTACACGCCATCCCTGGCGTTATGCGCTCTGAATGCCTTGTCCCTACTTAAGTTGGTAGCCCGCCTTCAACCTAAGCTACGATTAAAAAATCATTACCTAACAATATTGGATGCGTGGAAACGCCTAGTATGGCAAGTGTTACCGCCGCATTGCCAGCATCGTAGCTTAAGCTACCCGTCTCCGCTTCGTAGCTCAGAATTTCGCTTAAACCCACCTTTTGACCGATTTGTCCAGCGAAGGCCTTGAATACGCTTGCCGATAACTCAATCACATCTGTACCCGATTTGAAGTCAATAATGATGTCGCTGTGTGCAGCAGCTAGTGCGCCGTTAAAAATAAAGTGGTCATTACCCGCACCACCCATCAACGTATCATGACCTAAGCCACCACTTAAAAAATCATTACCACGTCCTCCAATCAGTACATCCGCACGACCTAGCCCTTGAAGGTAATCGCCGCCACCGCGACCTATTAATTGATTACTTCCACTATTACCAATTAAGCTGTCGTCGTAAGCACTGCCGTTCAGATTTTCTATATTATTAAATTTATCGTTACCACTGTTAACGCTTACGTTTTGTGCATCGGATTGGCCTAATGTAATCGTTACCCCCTCATTGGCAAGCAGGTAATCGACCGTGTCATGACCGGTTCCGCCGTAATACTGGTCATCCCCTAACACGCTACCGCTGAAAATGTCATCGCCTGAACCACCGAATAAACTGTCATTACCTAAGCCGCCACGCACTGTATCATTACCGACATTGCTGCGAATCCAATCATCGCCGCGCCCACCTAAGATAAGGTCGGCACCGGCTAATCCGATAATGTTGTCGCTTGCTTGAGTGCCTAGCAGTTGATCGGCTTTAGGCGTACCAATGATGGTATGTCTGATGATGGTCGCCTGACCTATAAAGCCGGGGTCAATAATTTGGTTATTGACTAATAAATCGTCATCGCCAGTAGCACCGTCAGTGAAGGTAATGACGATGCGCTCGTAATCGCCATCGTGATTGCTATCAATAAATTCAGCGCCGTCGTCATAAGTGCTTAGATTGCCATCAGCCATATACGCATAAACATGGGGGTTGCTGTCAGTCGGTACAGGACCAATTTTATAATAAGTGTCGGCGGTT
Source organism: Methylocucumis oryzae (assembly GCF_000963695.1). Taxonomy (GTDB): domain Bacteria; phylum Pseudomonadota; class Gammaproteobacteria; order Methylococcales; family Methylomonadaceae; genus Methylovulum; species Methylovulum oryzae. The sequence continues at coordinate 2,288 of NZ_LAJX01000271.1, read as the reverse complement.
ATGCCTCTGGCAGTGCTATTACTAACCGTGTTTGTACACCGGCACGAGTCGGGTCTAAGTCGGTTAAGCCATTATTGCCGGTGGCTTTTATCGTATAGTTCAATAAACCGGTGAATAACGAGTCTTGACTTATTTGCGCCAATTCTGCAGCAACCACGGCACCATAGAGAGTTTCGGCCTCAGCTGTTGATAACACCTTAACATTGTCAATTTCAGTATTAGCATTCAGCGAAACCTCACCATCTTCACTGCTAAGGTCGCCTACGATTAAAGCGCCGTAACTAGTTGCAGGTGCTTGTGAACCTAAGGCAAAGTCTTCAGCACTGATAAGCGGTAAGTTAGTAACATTCGATTGCTCTGCGTCTGGAATGCCGTCGTTATTGGCATCGCCGTCACCCCCCGCATTCTCGATAACCGCAGAAATTCCGTCTTGATCTATGGCTGCATCGGTTTGGCCTTGGATAGTAATCTTTAAATAAGCGTTATCAGATAACCCTGCGGCATCGGTAAGTGTGTAATTAAATGAGTCAACTAAGCTTTCTCCGTTATTTAATGCATCTACTAACGGGTTGTTGTTATTGACGATATAGGTATAGCTACCGTCGCTGTTTAAATGTAAACGGCCGTACTTGCCTTCTATACTACCGCCCACAACACCATTGGCAATCGCTGTCACGCTGAAAGTGTCGCCCGCATCCATGTCGCTATCGTTAGTTAATACGTTTCCACTAGGGTTAATACCTGGGATACTGTCAATTCCGCCGATTTCTACAGCAATAGCGGTGTCATCAGAAGCCGCTGGAGCGTCATTGATATTCGCGACTTGGGCGCTTGCTAAGCTGGTAACAGTCTCTAACGTAGTGTCATTGTCGGTATAGCTGACGTGTACCGTAATAGTTTTACCGACTTCAGCTTGAGTCAGTTGATAAGTTGCTGCATTAGCATTGTTAATAGTCTTACCATCAGCTTTCCAAACGTAGCTATAAGCGCCGCTAATGCCGTCAGCATCGGTGATTGCGCTGATATCGGCAGTAATAATTTGACCTTGCTCAAGTGTTCCGATAAGGCTTGGTATGCCGAACGGCGCGTCGTTCACCGCAATACCGTTAAACTGTAACGTACCCGTTAGCGGCGCATTGACACCATCACTGATTAATACTGTTGCACTGGTAGCGCTATGTTTGTTTGGCGCTGAAACAAAACTCAGTGCAGCTAACGCAGCATTAACATCGGTTAAGCTCCCCGTCACGCTCCAAACACCTGTCATAACATTGTAGATTTCACCATGCCCAGAACTTGCGCTCAGCGAGCCATTGCTACTATTACCATCGGCCATTGTTACTGTTGCCGTAAAACTGTCCGCATCCGGGTCGGTGATTACAATGTCGCTTATAGCCGTTGTTGTATCTTCGATATAGTCCAGATTTTGATTTAACGGACTGGCGCTAGGTGCAGTATCCGTATTAATCGTATAGTTGTTTGAAACCGTGCTGCCACTACCGGTATTACCCGCGCTGTCTTGCACGTTGTTATTCGACAATCTAATCACGTTACTATTGTCGATGACGCTCAATGTCGGAGTTAATATCGCTGTCCATGTGATACCACCATCGTTGCTGCTGACATTGGATAAACTACCGTTATCGACGGTGAGGTCGGCGTTGGTAAAGCCGTTAACTGCTTCAGAGAAGGTAATCGTGACTAGCGAAGTATCGCCTAAAGTTAATGCAGAATCCGTGACAGCAATACTGGCGGTAGGACGTGCCGTGTCTATGGTGTAATTGCCGCTGCTAATACTGCCAACGCCGCTATTACCCGCTAAGTCGTTAATACCGGTTAAGTCTAATGTCAGCGTGTTGCTTGTATCGGTGACGTTACTATCAGGTGTTAATGTCGCTGTCCATGTGATGCCACTATCACTCGTGGTTAAATCGGTTAACACACCATTAGCCATGGCAACATCGGCAGTGGTAAAACCACTCACCGCTTCGGTGAAGCTAAATGTCACTGTCGCTGTATCGCCGATTTGTAATGCCGTGTCGGACACTGTAATCGCTGAGGCTAAAGCTGGACGTGTGGTGTCAATGCTGTAATTGCCGCTGGTGCTACTACCAACACCGCTATTACCGGCTAAGTCGTTAATACCGGTTAAGTCTAATGTCAGCATGTTAGTTGTATCAGTGACGTTACTATCAGGCGTTAATGTCGCTGTCCATGTGATGCCACTATCACTCGTGGTTAAATCGGTTAACACACCATTAGCCACATTAACACCAGCAACGGTAAAA
>NZ_LAJX01000270.1 GCF_000963695.1 Methylocucumis oryzae | reverse complement strand
GCTTTTACCTGGTCATGTTCAGTTAACGCCAGTAATGCTCTAGCGTGCCCCATTTCTAACTGTCGAGTAAGCAGTAGTTTTTTGACTTCGCTGTTTAGCTCGATTAGCCGCAGTAGATTGGTTACCGTTGCCCTTGATTTACCAATCGCGGTGGCAATATCTTGATGCGTCATACCGAATTCATTCAGTAAGCGTCTTAAGGCTTCGGCTTCTTCTAATGGATTTAAGTCTTCTCGCTGAATGTTTTCAATTAAGGTTTGTGCCATCGTCGTGCGATCATCGATGTGTTTGATGATAACAGGGACTTCCGCTAAACCTGCTAATTGTGCGGCGCGCCAGCGGCGTTCTCCGGCAACGATTTCATAGCTGTCGGTCTCTAGTTGGCGCACGATGATAGGCTGAATAATGCCTTGAGTCTTAATCGAATCAGCGAGTTCTTGTAGCTTTTCCGGGTTTAAATCTTGGCGCGGTTGGTATTTACCGCGTTGTAAAAATTCAATCGGTAAGGTTTTAGGCGCGTGCGATGGTTTTTCTTCTTTGGCCGCTGCATCGCCTAATAGTGCATCTAAACCTCTGCCTAATCCGCGTTTGGGTAACACCATAATCGTTATCGCTATAAAGTGGGCTTAGTGAGTTTGTTTGCTTAGTAGATGCTCGACTTCAGCTAACAACAGTTGTAGCGCTTCAGCTTCTTGTAATAAGCGGGCGTGTTCTTGTTGCAGTTGCTGTAGCAAGGCACTGGCTTCGGCGTTAATGGCGTCTAGTGTTAAGTTTTGATTGTCAAGGCTGCCGGTGTCTGCCAATAAGACTTCTAAACCACGCCCTAAACCACGTTTTTTTTTTGCATTAGGCCATTCCTTTTTTCTTTTCTTATCATTTCGCCTGCTAAGGCGATATACGCTATCGCGCCGCGCGATGATTTATCATAATTAATCACGGGCATTCCGTGGCTTGGCGCTTCGGCTAAACGGATATTTCTAGGCACACAGGTTCTAAACACTTTATCGCCGAAATAGCGGATTAATTGCTCAGACACATCTTTAGTTAAGCGATTTCTGTCATCAAACATGGTGCGCAATATGCCTTCTAGGTGTAAGTCTGGATTCACCGTATCCTGTATATCTTTTAAGGTCGACATCAGCGCTGATAAGCCTTCGAGTGCGTAATATTCGCATTGCATAGGGATTAACAAGCTATCGGCCGCCACCATAGCATTGACGGTTAGCATGTTTAGCGAGGGTGGGCAGTCGATTAAGATGTAGTCAAAATCAGCTTTGATGGGTTTTAATGCTTGCGCGAGTCTTACTTCGCGTTTTTCAGCGCTTAATAATTGCACTTCAGCAGCGGTTAAATCAGCATTACCTGGAATCAGGCTAAAACCGTAATCGCTAAGTGTTACGATAGCTTCGCTGACAGGTGCTGCCGCCATTAAGACGTCATAACTAGAATAGCGCCCACCTTCTTTGTCTAAACCGCATCCCATTGCGGCATTGCCTTGTGGGTCTAAATCGACTAACAATACGTTTCGTTTAGCGGCGGCTAATGAGGCTGCTAAATTGACACTGGTGGTGGTTTTGCCAACGCCGCCTTTTTGATTGGTGACGGCAATGATTTTTCCCATTAGCTTACCTCGGCTACGTTTGAAAACTGGAGACGGACGACGTTACGTTCAGCGTCTAAACCAGGTATGGTGAGAGGAATAACAGTTGCTTGTGCAAGTGTATCTAGGTTTTCTTGGTCAAGATGTTGGCTTTTCATAGCAAGCATAATACCTTTAGGTGCTAATAAATGCTGTGTTAGTTTGATAATTTCGCTGAGTTCGGCAAAGGCGCGCGTGACTATTGTGTCAAATCCAGATGCCGAATGATATTGCTCTACACGTTGTTGAATCACAGTGACGTTGTTAAGTTTTAATTCCAAAACAGCTTGTTGTACGAAGCGGGTTTTTTTGGCATTACTGTCTAATAAGCAGAATTGGCGTTCTGGACAGCAAATGGCTAGCGGAATACCTGGTAAGCCTGCGCCTGTGCCTACATCGAGTATCGTTTTACCGTGTAAGTGCGGCATGATGGCAAGGCTATCGAGTAAATGTAGGCTAATCATCGCGTCTAATTCACGCACGGCGGTTAAGTTATAGGTTTTATTCCACTTAGCGATGAGCTTTATAAAATCGATTAAGCGCTCAATATGGCTAGAGCTCACGTCTAATGGTAGTGCTGATAAACCTAAGCTTAAGCGTTGGTTTAAATCCTCTTTAGGCTGACTCATTATGCTGTTTTCTTTTTCAAATAAACCAGTAGCAACGATATGGCCGCAGGGGTAATGCCTGGGATGCGCGACGCATGACCTAAGGTTTCTGGGCGTTGCGCTTTCAGCTTTTCTGATACTTCGTTCGATAAGCCTGGTATGTTTTTGTAATCTAACGTTTCCGGTAAACGCAGGTAGTCGTAACGCAACGATTTATCAATTTCGCTTTGTTGTCTAGCAATATAGCCTTGGTATTTGGCTTGGATTTCGACTTGCTCGCTGACGTCGTCAGAATATTCTTCGCTATTAGGTAGGAATGTCAGTAGTCGTTGAATATCAACCTCTGGACGTCTTAGCATGTCCATTAAATTGACTTCTTTGGGTAAGGCTTTACCCCAAAAGGCTTCTGCTAGTTCGATTGCTTCGGTATTAGGTCTTAGCCAGGCTTTTTTTAAATCGTTTTGCAATTCACTAATGCTTGATTGTTTACGCTCAAAGGCTTGCCAGCGTTCGTCATCGACTAGATTTAACTGGCGACCTTGCTCGGTTAAACGCAAGTCAGCATTGTCTTCTCGCAGTAATAATCGGTATTCGGCACGACTTGTGAACATGCGATACGGTTCTTGCGTGCCGCGAGTGATTAAGTCGTCTATCATGACGCCGATGTAGGCTTCGTCGCGGCGTGGACACCAACTGTCTAAACCTTGGGTTTGTCGGGCTGCATTTAAGCCTGCAATTAAGCCTTGTGCAGCAGCTTCTTCATAGCCTGTTGTGCCATTGACTTGGCCTGCGAAAAATAAGCCATTTAAGTGCTTGCTTTCTAATGAAGTTTTTAAATCGCGCGGGTCAAAAAAAGTCATATTCAATCGCATAGCCTGGGCGCACGATTTCAGCGTTTTCAAAGCCAGGCATGGTTCTAACGAATTCGTATTGCACATCAAAGGGTAAGCTGGTCGAAATGCCATTAGGATAGATTTCATTAGTATCTAAACCTTCTGGCTCGATAAAAATTTGATGTGAATCGCGTTCAGAGAAACGCACGATTTTATCTTCAATAGAAGGACAATAGCGTGGGCCAATGCCTTCGATAATACCTGAGTAGAGGGGGGAGCGGTCTAATCCAGCTCGAATAATATCGTGGGTTTGTTGGTTGGTACGCGTGATATAACAAGGGATTTGACGAGGATGCTGTTCACGTTGACCTAAAAAAGAAAACACAGGTACGGGTGTATCGCCATGTTGCACGTCGAGTTTGCTATAGTCAATAGTGCGGCCATCGATACGCGGCGGTGTGCCGGTTTTTAAGCGTTCGATGGTTAACGGTAATTCACGTAAACGCTCTGCTAGTGTGACTGATGCCGAGTCGCCCGCTCTACCGCCACTGTAATTTTCAAGGCCAATGTGAATTTTACCAGCTAAAAACGTACCAGCTGTTAATACGACGGCGCGGGCATAAAAATCTAAGCCCATTTGCGTTTTTACGCCGACGACAGTATCGCCTTGTAAAATTAAATCGGTGGTCGTTTGTTGGAATAATGCTAAGTTAAGCTGATTTTCCAGAGCATGACGAATGGCTTGTTTATAAAGCCTGCGGTCAGCTTGAGCGCGGGTCGCTCTGACCGCCGGGCCTTTACTGGCGTTTAAAATCCGAAACTGAATACCGCTGACATCGATAGCCTTGGCCATCATGCCACCGAGTGCATCGATTTCTTTGACTAAATGGCCTTTGCCAATACCGCCTATGGCTGGGTTACAGCTCATCTGGCCTAAGGTTTCAATATTTTGGGTGAGCAATAGCGTACTGGCACCGGTTCGTGCGGAGGCTAATGCTGCTTCTGTGCCTGCGTGACCACCACCAACTACAATTACATCAAAATCTTTTTTGAATTTCACAAGCTTTGTTTTACTCTAATGGTTCGTTGAATGTTTATATTATAAAAGGTAAACCATGAAAAAGCGTAAAAAACAACTAGTTCTCGATGCTGTTCCCAGTAATAACCCGGTTGCAAAGTTTGCCCATCAGTTTAATAGGCTGAGTATTTTACTGATAAAACGCAATATCGCCGCCATGCAAAACATAAAAATAGGGAGGTCAGTGCTAAAGCTCTAAGTATTGGGGTTTTAGCAGTGACTTCAAGCTGTTATGTCGCTAGCTAACTTGTTTATTTTTTTAACACTTGCTTCAGGGCTTTGTTCTGGCTACACACTTAAAGACGGGGCAGGGCGTTTAGGGCGACAGAAAACTGCTCCTGCATTTTCTGCATTCACCACATCCTTGTGGCTCCAGGTGGCGGCAGCATCCCTGCTGCCGTCAAGCCTACAGGGATGTATTTACGGCGTCCTGCGGCCTGAATGATCTGTCCCATCTTAAGTTGTTAATCTTTACTATCGCTATTATTCTGGTCAATACCCGCTTTCAATATTGCTGCACTGTTAAAATTAAGCGATAATGGCGGGCTTTTCAACGTATTATCTTGATGACTATGCAAATTACGATGCTGAAATCGAAATTACACAGAGCAACTGTGACCCGTTCGGAACTGGGTTATGAAGGCTCTTGCGCGATTGATAGCGCTATACTGGACTTGTCCGGCATTAAGGAATACGAACAAATCCAAATCTATAATGTAAATAACGGCGCACGGTTTACTACTTATGCGATACGCGCCGAAGCGGGTTCCGGAGTGTTTTCAGTGAATGGGGCGGCTGCTCGTTTAGCCTGTCCGGGTGATTTAATTATTGTTTGTGCTTACGCATCGTTTAATGAGCAAGAAGCAAGCGAGCATAAGCCAACGCTGGTTTATTTTAATGACAAAAACGAGGTTATTCGCTCGTCTTCGCACATTCCTGTGCAAGCGGCCTAGTAGAGGTTCTTGTTTTTGACGTAATCTTTAACGAATTGGTAATAAGCGCGGTGTCCGTGTTCAGAATGACGCCGCACAGAACGCATGATTTTATCGATTTGAGTGATAAAGTCTTTCAGCGTAATGCCGTCGATTTTGCCGAAATATTTGTTGGCAACTTGAACACAGCCGTTAATGATGTTATCGATTTCTGGGTTGCGTTTAATAGTTTCGCTTTTGCCAAAGCCGAAACGCTGCTTAACAGCAACCTTGGCATTTTCAAGGCCAAATATACATTGTGTATCAGTTAAGTTAGGATTTCTTTCGTATTCAGTTACTAAGTCTGCTTCTATGTCCATTAGCAGGAGCAAATAAGTATCTTCTGTTGTCATCTGGCGGTTTTTGCACATTGGTTTATCTCGGCTCTGGCGAGCTGAATAGCGGCTCTTACTTGTTCTGGTGCTGTTCCGCCAATGTGATTCCTTGATGATACTGAGCCTTCTAAGCTCAGAGACTGGTAAACATCATTGTCAATCATTGGGCAAATTTGTTGTAATTCTGCTAATGAAATTTCTGATAAGTCACGTTGTGTACTGAGACCTAATTTAACAGCAACGCCGACATGCTCGTGGGCATCACGAAATGCCATGCCTTTGCGAACTAGGTAGTCGGCTAAGTCGGTTGCGGTTGCAAACCCTTGGCGCGCTGCTTGATAGAGTTTTTCCTGTTTAGGTTTGATAAACGGAATCATATCCGCATAAGCGCGTAAACAATCCAATAACGTGTCGACCGTGTCAAATAAGGGTTCTTTATCTTCTTGATTGTCTTTGTTATAAGCTAAGGGTTGGCTTTTCATTAGCATTAATAGCGAAACCAGATGCCCCGTCACGCGTCCGGTTTTTCCGCGTACTAATTCGGGTACGTCAGGATTCTTTTTTGCGGCATGATAGAAGAGCCGGTGCAAAAATGCATCAGGTAACTCAATAAAATCAAATTGCGCGCTAGTCCATAAAACTAATTCTTCCGAGAAGCGCGATAAATGCATCATGATTACGCTTGCAGTTGCCGTAAACTCAATGGCAAAATCTCTGTCGCTGACAGAATCGAGTGAGTTGGCGGATACTTGTGCAAAGCCAAGTAGTTGAGCAGTGAGTTCGCGCTGAATAGGGTAGCTAGTGCCGGCTAATGCAGCGGCGCCTAGTGGCATGATGTTGATTCGTTTGCTGCAATCTTGAAGGCGTTGATAGTCGCGCTTTAGCATTTCATACCAGGCCATTAAATGGTGGCCAAAGGTAATGGGTTGAGCGACTTGTAAATGGGTAAAGCCTGGCATGATGGTGTCGGCATATTGCTCGGCCAAATCAATAATAGCGACTTGTAAGCGTCTTAATTCGGAATTAATCATGCCGATTTGGTCGCGTAAATATAAGCGAATATCAGTTGCTACCTGGTCGTTGCGTGAGCGGCCAGTGTGTAATTTTTTCCCAGTAATACCAATTAACTCAGTTAAGCGTGCTTCTATATTCATGTGCACGTCTTCTTGCTTGATAGACCACGAAAATTGGCCGCTATCAATTTCATTAGCGATTTGAGTTAAGCCGGAAATTATGGTGTCGCGCTCGTGTTCGGTGAGAATGTTAGCGGAGCATAACATAGTGGCGTGAGCGATAGAGCCTTGTATGTCCTGTTTTGCCATGCGCTGGTCAAACATTACAGAGGCAGTGAATTTCTCGACGAAAGCATTAGTGGCTTCGGAGAAGCGGGCGCTGGAAAGCTTATCTTGGTTAACCGAGTTCATTGGGGTGGGAATAAGCAGCTAGTCGACGTTTTTGTGATAGTGTTAATGGGTGGTGGGTATCACGGCGTCGGAAAAATAAAACCATATCAAGAGTGACTAGAAGCTTCTTGATATGGTTTATAGTATTAGAACAATTTTTTCAAATCTTGGAAGCCTTGGTAGGCATTTTTTAACTCTTGTTCAGCTTCTTGTAAGGCAGAGCTTTTAGCGTGGGTACGCGCAGATTTCAATTTGTTGTTAGCTTTGTAACGTTCTCTATCAACTCTGTCGTTGGCATTAACTTCTTTGCTGGCGTCTAAAGCGTCTTTGATTAAGTTGGCAACAGTTTCGCCGTCAGAACCGCTGTTAATTGCATCGATAGCAGCTTTAATTTTGCTGCATACCATGTCAACGGCTTGATCTGGAGTGTATGTTGTTCTTGCATCTATGTTAGCAACTGCAGGTAATGAAACAACCCCTATTGACGAGGCAATGAACAATGCAAGTAAAGTTTTTTTCATATTTTTACTAATCCTCTAATTATTGTTTTTTTAAACATTAAAGCCAGTTAACTTTTACAGCTAAATGACTTAAAAATTCTACCACAAAAAATCGTGTTAATAATGTCTTTAGTCAAATAAAATTAATTTTATTGGCCTAGAAAAAGCGGATAAGAAGATGTTTTGTGCGTAGTTGATTTTGCTGGTATCTAATGGCGTCCCCAAGGGGGTTCGAACCCCTGTTCCCGCCGTGAAAGGGCGGTGTCCTAGGCCGCTAGACGATGGGGACGTATTTTGAATCCTAACAGGATATAGTTAGATAAAACAACAATGGTAATGAGTCTGTTATGGCGTCCCCAAGGGGGTTCGAACCCCTGTTCCCGCCGTGAAAGGGCGGTGTCCTAGGCCGCTAGACGATGGGGACAACATTACAATCATTGTTTTTGGTGGAGCTAAGCGGGATCGAACCGCTGACCTCTTGCATGCCATGCAAGCGCTCTCCCAGCTGAGCTATAGCCCCGTAACAAAGAACGACTATTTTACAGAAATAGTCGTTCTTGTCTACTATTTATTGCTTAATATAAGCAATTGCTTGCTCGATTCTTGCTATGGTTTTGTTTTTACCAAGTAAAAACAATGTCATATCAATAGCTGGTGAAACAGAAGAACCGCACACAGCGACGCGTAACGGTTGTGCGATTTTGCCTAAGTTAAGTGATAATGCCTCGCCTAAATCAATAATAACTTGATGAATCGCTTCGGCTTGCCAGTCGTTGAGCTCGGCAAACGCGGTGCGTAAACGCATGAAAATATCTTCGACACCTGGGGCAAGGTTTTTCTTGGCTGCTTTTTCGTCGTAGGTAGAAAAAWCTTGATAAAAGTAACGGCTTGCTTCTGCCATATCGACTAAAGTTTTACAGCGTTCGCGTTGCACTTTGACGAGATCAACTAAGTCTGGGCCATTGTTTATATCGATTTTTA
>NZ_LAJX01000027.1 GCF_000963695.1 Methylocucumis oryzae | reverse complement strand
GACTTGTAATAACAAGTTGAACACATCAGGGTGAGCTTTTTCCAATTCGTCTAATAACAATACCGCGTGGGGATGTTTAGTGACTTGTTCAGTCAATAATCCACCTTGATCAAAACCGATGTATCCTGGAGGTGCGCCAATTAAACGCGAGACGGTGTGTCGTTCCATGTATTCAGACATATCGAAGCGGATTAATTCAACACCCAAAATCTTAGCCAATTGGCGCGTCACTTCCGTTTTGCCTACGCCGGTAGGCCCTGCGAATAAAAATGAGCCAATCGTTTTTTGATGGTCGCGTAAACCAGCGCGTGATAGTTTGATTGCTGAGGCGAGAGCGCTTATTGCTTCGTCTTGGCCAAAGACTAGCATTTTTAAGTTCTTTTCTAAACTAGCGAGTTTATCAATATCGTTAGAAGAGACAGATTTAGCCGGTACGCGGGCAATCTTAGAAACAATTTCTTCAATTTCTTCGCTATCGATAATTTGTTTACGCTCAGCTTCAGAGGTCATGCGCTGTTTGGCGCCAGCTTCGTCAATGACATCGATAGCTTTATCGGGTAAATGCCTGTCTGTTATATAGCGATCTGATAATTCTGCCGCCAAGCGCAAAGCTTCTGAGGAATATTTGACATCGTGATGCTCTTCAAAGCGGGATTTTAAGCCCTTTAAAATTAATATGGTGTCCGCAACCGATGGCTCTAGGACGTCGATTTTTTGGAAGCGTCTTGCTAACGCATGATCTTTTTCAAATACGCTACGGTATTCCTGATACGTCGTTGAGCCTATGCAACGCAATTGACCAGATGCTAACGCGGGTTTTAGTAAATTCGAGGCATCCATAACACCGCCTGAGGCTGAGCCAGCGCCAATAATGGTATGAATTTCATCAATAAACAAAATGGCATCAGGTTCTTTTTTAAGCTGATTGACGAGCGCTTTTAGACGTTTTTCAAAATCACCTCGGTATTTAGTTCCCGCTACTAATGCGCCTAAATCCAATGAATAAATGACGCTGTTTTTCAAAATATCCGGCACATTTGCTTCAACAATTTTTTTGGCTAATCCTTCAGCAATCGCTGTTTTGCCAACACCGGCTTCACCGACTAATAGCGGATTGTTTTTACGGCGCCGACATAATGTTTGTATTGTGCGTTCGATTTCCAGATCACGACCAATTAATGGGTCTATACGGCCTTGCAGAGCTTCTTCATTCAAATTAGTCGCATATTTTTCTAATGGGCTACCGGAATCGGTTTCTGAGCCACTTTGTTCGGCTTGCCGTTCTTGTTGCATCGGATGTTCTTGATCTGTTTTAGAAATACCGTGTGCTAAGTAGTTAACGACATCTAATCGAGAAATGTCTTGTTTATTGAGCAAATAAACCGCATGAGAGTCTTGCTCGCTAAACAGTGCTACTAATAAATTAGCGCCAGTGACTTCTTTTTTATCAGAGGCTTGAACATGAAACACGGCTCGCTGCAATACTCGTTGAAAACCAAGAGTAGGTTGAGTTTCGCGCTGAATTCCTTGTGGAATTAATGAAATAGTTTCATCAATAAACTGGGTCAATTGGCCGCGTAGTAGTTTTATATTACAACCACAGGCCTTTAGAACCGCCTCAGAAGAAGCATTATCCAACAAGGCTAATAGCAAATGTTCGACAGTAATAAATTCATGGCGTTTATCATGGGCATTTTTAAACGCATTGTTTAATGTGACTTCTAACTCTTTACTTAACATAAATGCTCCAAACTAAACAGCTTCCATCGAACATAATAACGGATGTTGATGTTCGCGCGAGTATTCATTAACAATCACGACCTTGGTTTCGGCAACATCTTTGGTATAAGTGCCGCAAACGCCAACGCCCTGAGTATGGATTTGTAACATAACATGGGTTGCAAGTTCCTCAGACATAGCAAAAAATACCATTAATACCTCAACGACAAAGTCCATAGGCGTAAAATCATCATTTAATAAAATGACTTTGTACAAAGGCGGTATTTTTAGTTTTGGCTTAGCCTCTTGTATGGCTAAGCCATCATCATGATTATCTTTATTCGGGTTAAAATCAGACATGGTACTCGCGCAAAAAGAACTTTATGCTTACTAACATAATGCTATTAGGCAAGTATTTCAAGTCTGATTCTAAGGATAACGTTAGCAACATACTAAAAATAAGTTAGATGAGCAGTGGTTTACTTATTTTAAAAGCAATATCGATGCCAAAATCTTAGCAAAAACCGGTGTTGTTTAGTCATTGCAATAATTAGATTTGGCGTCTTTAAAGTTAGCAGCATGATAAATAAGCTAACTTTTATCGTGAAACCTAATAGCTCTACTGCTGGTTCTAAATGGTATAGAATTAAACAGTTCGATAACGGTTTTACTCCTGGCTACTTTCTTTTTTAGTAGATTTACGATTGTCTTGTTCAAGTCGTTCGCGACCAAATCGAGTAATCATTTCTTCCCAGGTTTTGTACTGGGTATATTCTTGAACACCCGCAGTTTTGCGTTGTTGGTAAATCTCTTTTGCTATCGCTATGATTTCTTCCGGGGTTTTGCCATCAACAGTAGATAAAAATTGTTTGTCGTCTTTAATGTCATCGCGAATCGTCCAAAAAGCAACTTCAAATTCGATACGGTTTTCAGGTAATAAGCGATTTTTTAGTATTTTTACCGATTTAAACGCTGTTTTGCTTGTGTGTCCGTTGATTTTTTGGCCGTTATTGCAAGCGGTTAAAAACGCCAGGCTGGCAATCATCAGCATTATAGATATTTTTTTCATAGGGATAACCTCGATGTTTTCTTGCAGGTCTATGTTATTTATTGTTATTCTCGTCACGCAATCCTATTTACCAAACGCAGTAAAAAGGTCTGTTATTATACTCTGAGCTACAACAATGCTGGAATTTATCCAATTATTAAAACAGCGTTACCAAGCGTTATTAGCTCAGCAAGTCGATGAGGCTGGACGTCAGCGGTGCGTACAACGAATAGATCAGCTTCATCTTACTGAAGCATTTATCCGCAAAGGTGAGTTAACGCAAGTAAAAAATCAACCGGTGTTACAAATTGCCATTATTGGGCCTACCCAAGTTGGGAAAAGTTCGGTAGTGAATGTGCTATTGAATAGTGATATGGCCGGCGTCAGCCCATTGGCCGGTTATACTGTCCATGCGCAAGGATTTTGCCATCTTGTGAACAAGGCGGATAATCAAAGTTTACAGCGCTTTTTCGGCAGGTTTCAGTGTTTAGAGGTATCGGCTTTGCCTAAACATCGGTTTGATTGTTATGCCTTAACTGATGTGGCAGGGCATTCACCTTATTTACCGGCTTGTGTGTTATGGGATACGCCTGATTTTGATTCCATAGATTCGCAGACGTATCGTGAGGGCGTGTTAAGAACGATAGCGCTAGCTGATGTAGTAATTTTGGTTGTTAGTAAAGAAAAATATGCTGATCAAAGCGTTTGGGACATGATGGCGCTATTAGAAGACTTACACCAGCCTACGTTTATTTGTTTAAATAAAATCAGCGAAGGCTCAGAAGACATTTTATTGCGTTCTTTACAGGAAAAATGGCGACAAGTGCGCAGTGATGCCTATCCTGAAACGATTTTGTTGAGTTATCAAAAACTGGGTGGATTGCCTATTTGGCCGGAGATTAACCGGTCTTTGTTGACGCGCTTAAGCGTTAACATCAATGCGCGTAAGCATAATCAATATGAGCTAAGCTTAGTACAAAAATATTCCCCAGGTTGGCTTGAACCTGTTAACGAGGAGCTGCAGGCGCTCTCTGAGTGGCAACAACTGATTGATGGTTTGGTAAAACAAGCCTTGCAAAGCTATCAGCGGGAATTTTTAGACCACCCGCAGCATTATGAAACCTTTCAGCAAGCGTTAGCTGAGTTATTAACATTGCTTGAAATTCCTGGCCTAGCAGGGCTATTAACCGGTGCTAGGAAAGTATTGGTGTGGCCTATTAAGCAATTAATGAAATATGCTAAGAAGCCCGCGCATTTAGCCGATACCAGTCAGGAAGTTGTGTTACTCAATCGGTTGGCGGAGCATTTGTTGATTCAGTTGCAAGATAACATCTTGGACAATGCTGAACGCACTAAGACCGGTTTTTGGAGTAAGGAATTTAGTAGCTTAGTGCGTAGTATTCGAGTCGATTTATTAACCGAGTTTAGTCTTGCTGCTAGGAATTATCATATTGAATTTCAGCGTGATGTAGAAAAAACGGCACATCAATTGTACGATAAATTACAAGAGCAACCCGTTGTCTTAAATAGCTTGAGAGCGACCCGGGTGACTGCGGATGCCGCAGTGATTGCATTAACGTTACATACAGGAGGTATAGGGGTACATGATTTAGTCATTGCACCTGCTATGTTGACGGTGACGTCATTGTTAACCGAAAGCGCGATAGGTGGGTTTATTCATAAACTAGAAATGCAATTAAAACAACAACAACTTCATCACGTTAAACAAAAGCTTTTTATAGAACACATGGCGAAAAAACTGCTGAGCTTGCCGGAGCGAATACCCGCTACTATGCATTTCAATATTTCTACTGAACAATTAAAAGCGTTTGAGCAACAGCTTGCTGAGAAACACTTAACTGAGAAACGACATGGCTTACGCATACTCTGAATTGGTGGAAAAGGCTAAGACATGGGCCGAACACGCGGCAGCCCTAGGGTGGATTAACCAAGAGACGGCTAAGCAGTTAATCGAAACCGATTTAAGAACACCTGAAACTCTGTTTAATAATGGCGCACGGCCATTAATTGTTGCTTTTTTAGGTGGCAGCGGCGTAGGTAAAAGTAGCTTATTAAATCGCTTAGCGGGTAAAGCTATTGCTAGAACCGGTATAGAGCGCCCTACGTCGCGAGAGGTTACGTTGTACCATCACCAAAGCGTTGCGATTCAAAATCTACCCGAACAACTGCCTATCACGCAAATCAAAATCGCCCAACACGAAGAAGAAGCCAAGAAAAACATTATCTGGATGGATATGCCAGATTTTGATACGACTGAACAAAGTAATAAGCAATTAGTGTTGCAATGGTTACCGCATATTGATGTGCTGGTTTATGTGGTCAGTCCTGAGCGTTACCGCGATGAAAAAGCCTGGCGTTTATTGTTGGCAGAAGGGGCGAGACATGCTTGGCTATTCGTATTAAATCAGTGGGATAGGGGCTTAATTGAGCAACACGACGATTTTCGTCAGCAGTTACATAAAGCAGGTTTTTTTGAACCGATAATTTTTAAAACGGTTTGCTTGGACGATAGAGCACATGATGAGTTTTGTAAATTAGAGGAAACGATAGGCTCACTTGCGACAACGCATGTATTGGAGCAATTAGAATGCCGCAATCAACAATTGCGCAAACAAGAGCTTAAGCAAAAGCTAAACTCACAATTACAGACATTAGGCAGCGAACAAACCTGCCAGCAATTACCGCGTTTGTGGCAACATCAATGGCAAGAAGCCTGTACTCAGTTGCAACAAGGCTTCTCTTGGCCCTTACAACAAACAGCCGTTTATTATGCACAACATGCGGCGGATTTAATCACTCATGCAGCACCTAATGGCTTAACGCTATGGGATGATTGGGCGCAAACCCGTTTTAACGATACGCTGGATGAATTAATTCTTAATATCGACCATCAAGGCATACCCATTCAGCCTTTTAAAACCCGCTTGGCTGTGATACGCGATAAAGCCGCCAAAATTATTCAAAGCCAAACCGAATTGGCAGTCAGACAAGCTTTAGCTAATCCTGGTAATGCGCTACAACGCGTTTTTTTAAAAACCATGCGTATCTGTGAAATTATATTACCGCTGTCGGCGATGGCCTGGTAGGTAGCCAAGTGTTTATTGGCTATTACCATAGTAATGTGATGAACACACCTTATCTAGGGGTTGATTTTGCAGTGCATAGCAGCTTGCTAATCGCGTTAACGTGGATAACGCCTTATTTTATCTTGAAGAAAATGCAGCCGTCATTGAGGAAAAGCGCGCTAAAAGGTTTGCAAAAAAGGTCTGCATCAAGCGCTTAGCTTGTTAGAAAAAGAGATTGCAGATTTGATGAATGCGGCGATTATCGAGCATGGCGAGGTTAATAAACAGCTACGTGAAGTGATTGCATTATGTCAAAACGGCGATAGCGATGCGCGTTTATGTATAGAGGCTAATACGCCGTTAGCAAGAATGCTTACTAGTTAAGTCATCTTGGAGTACAACGCTTGCTTTGTACAGTGCTTAACCGGTGCAAGGAAGTTTTGCATTCCGAAAATCAGATTAAGCTTAATGGTCGTGACCGCCTAGGGCTTAAACTGTAATCTAGCAATAATGGCATCATGGTCAGACATGCGCTGGCCATTAGCTAGTGGGCGGGTGTCGATAAACCATAAGTCTGAACTGATTTGGCAAGGGCCGCCTGCCAGAATATGGTCTATGCGCTGGTCAGGGTGTAACTCAGGCATAGTTGCGACGGCATGGCTCAGTGAGAAGGCATTAAACAATAATTGTGGTTCGTTACCTAAAATTTTTTGGTAGCGCTCAGTTGTTGCGGTGCTGTTAAAATCGCCGGTGACAATAATAGGGATGCCTCTTGCTAAAGCGCTAATACGTTCCCTGAATAAGTCGGCGCTAGGTTCTTTATTCGCAGACGCGTTATCAAAAGTGCGTATTAACAAATAAAATTGAAAGTGTGAGTTTTTTTCTTTTAATAATGCCCAGTTGGCGTATCTAACCATAGCCAGTCGTTTAAAGCCAAAACTCATGGGTAAATCTGGCTGCGGTCCCAACCATAACTGACCACTGGTCAATAGGTTGAATTTATCTTTTCTAAACAATAAAGCGGCATCACCGTATTGGAAGGTACCGCGATGATAGCTAACTAGCGTATAATCGTTGGGCGACACGATGTTATGAATATCTTCGTTGGTGTGTGTTTCTTGTAAGCCAATTAAATGTGGCGCATAACTAGCAATGCGTTCGCGTATTTCGGGGGCGCGTGTTGACCACGGTAATGCGCCGCCAGTATCGCCATGACGAAACGTAGCCGCCATGTCTTCTATGAACTGAGAACCATATTCGACGTTATAGGTCATTACCGTGATAGGCTGACTCGTACATTCGTCAAAATGGCGTTCGGGTGTAATCTGAAATTCTGATAAGTCAGGTAACGGATTAGCAAATTCATTACCTAGATAAGCGAATACATATTGCACGCCATTAACACTGATAAATGTGGCGAAAGCAACGATGCTAAACAACGTGATTGAAAACGATTTAAGCCAACGTGACATGAGAGAAGCAGGGTAGTTGAACACAAAAATTCATGGATACTTGCTAAGCATCATCATATCGATAGTGTTAGCTAAAGTCGATAGCCACTAATTTCTCATGGTTAATTGATTAAACCACATGAGCTATTCACTTGGTTTCACACGAGCATGTCATCAATAATAAATCCTAAATAACCGCTGCATCTGCTCAAATTCAAACAAATAAGGTTCGGCTGTTTTGCGATTATGGGCAATGACGAGTAAATCGTGCGAAAACACCGATGTGTTATACCAATTAAAACTGCCTTCTAACACAATATTATCGTCTATAACACAGTATTTAGAATGCAGGGGAGAATAGGGGACAACATGGTCGTCTTGACCATATAACAAACCTACACGAATACCGCTATCTTTTAGCCATTGTACAGCCGGTAATAGCGGGCGCTTTAATTCTTCAGCCATCGGTCTAGGTTCGCCCACCATGCCTTGGCGTGCTAAGTGACCGTTAAACAAAATATGTACATAAACACCTCGTCTATGGGCATGGATTAACGCATCAATGACACTGTCATGATGATCGCCTCGTAATTCACCGATTAAAAATAAAGCGAGTTTAATCGAATGTTTGGCGCGATGAATTTCTGCCAAAATCGCATGGTGCGGTCGGTACAATTTGCCATTTAACATGACATGTCGACCAAAACGTGTATAACACATTGAAGTGGCTTAATGGGTCTATGCCATAACGCTGAATCACACCACCGCGTTGGCTTTGAAAAATATTATCCAGAAGCCTGCACATCCCTTCGGAATGAAATGTCATGCCTGATTCCCAATTAGCCCACCAGCGGTCAAATGTGATGTTAAATGAGCCTAAAATGCAATCTTCATGGTTAAAGATGACAAATTTAGTATGCATATCAGGTAATACTTCAATGAGATGATGCTTAGGCGTGCAAAATACACCGATTAATTCAACTTTGGCATATTTTAAACGAGCATAATTTTGGCTATTGGTAAGCGTCATTTTTCGCCAATCGACAATGCACTGAACTAGTACGCCTTGGTGATGCGCATGGATTAAATGGCTGACAAAATCGGTGTCATCGATGCAATCAACGCTTACTTTTATTGTACATAGTCGGTCAGGATGGGCGTGTTTGCTGCGTATCACTTTATCAATATGCTCGTGGAGATAACGCTTAGGATGGTAAGGGTGATATTGTTGCCCTTTAGTAAATTTAGGCGTTAATTTTAACGATTCATAATGGTGGTTCATCCAATCGACGTCTGCTTGCAACTGGCCTGCATTCAACTCATAGGCTTTATACCGATTAATCGAGGTCCAATCGCTGTTAATATTGCGTGATTGCGGATGCTCATTTTGAATTTGTTGGTAATCCATAAACAAATACTCATGCTGTGATGGTATCGAGTGTTCGTTTAAGTGGATTAAGTAACTGAATTTAATACACAGAATAGGCCCTAATTGGGCTGAGTTTGGCAGAATAAAGAAGTCTCGCGTACTGCGTTTATGGTAATTCCATTGCTCTTCATAGGCGTCGGTATCGATGATATAAGTCTCGATAATATCGTTTGAGCGGTAAACGCGTAAAATAACTTTAACATTGGCTTGTATGCCATGATGGACATGGAAATCAATTTTACCCCAGCGCACGGAAAAGCTTTCTTTTAAGTCGTTGCTACGTGAGAAAAAACCACCTAATTGGCCGTGCACTGGTGTTGCATAATGTTCTGCCGGTTGCATGCTTACTCCCTATAATTCCCTAAACAGCACCATACCGTTTTGCTATGAGTACTTAGTTTTTAGGTGACTCTAAATCGCCATTACTAGCACTTTTTGACTTTCAGGCTTAAGGGTTCAAAAACGAAAAAATAACCGTAATGATCGGACACGCGTCCATAATCACGTTCAGTAAATACTTTATAAGCTTGCGTTGCGGCAAGCTCGCTTAATGGATGGGCAAAAATGTAATCAATTCTATAGTCTGTGGCTGGGTTTATTTGTCGGTAAGGATGAGTGATAGGCCCATAAGGTAATGGATTGTCTGTATTAGCTTGGGCATATTGATCGATATACTGATATTGCTCAATTACCTGCTGGTAGCTATCTGATGTTTGCGCAATATTAAAATCTCCACACAGCAGCGACGCTACGACAGGCGCTTGGTGTAACGCGCTTGCCCAGTCATTTAACCGGTTAAATTGGTTAGCAAAGCCATTTTCTGGCCAACTTAAATGGGCGGTGAAGAAATTAACAAAACCGATATGAGGTATATCAATTTGTGCCATCACGACTTTACGTGAGTGGATATTATAGGTGTCCTCGCTATCTGAGACATAACGCGCTTCGCTATGAATAATGGGGTACCGACTGAGTAGGGCAACGCCCTCACGGTAACGCTCAAAGCCCAAATGAGAAAAATCATTAGCAACATGGTAAGGTGTGGGTAAGCGTTGATTAATCAATTTAGCGGCATTTTGCTCCCAATCGCCATCGCCGTTATTCCAAGGCTCGGCGACTTCTTGAAAACACACTACATCGACGTCTAGTTCATCAATGGCTTTGGCTATTTGGGTTAATTTAGCGTCCTGGTTGTCTTCTTGATAACAATGTAAATTCAATATCATGACTTTAAGTGGCTCATGCGCTAATGTGTAATTAGCTCCGTCATTATTATCCCAATAAACCAGCTCTTCTTGAGTGGTTTCTGCCGATATACAGTAATGAATCCGAAATGTCTGTCCTAATCTAAGCCAAGTATGCCAAATAGATACGTGGTATTGATTAGGATTGCGCGCATTACTGTTATGCTCTTTATCCCAGTAACGGTGTTTAAACAGGCATTGGGTTTTACGCGTAGTCAGCCAATTATCGGTGGTCCAATGCACGGTGACTTGGTTAATCGGTAACGTGCTAGACACCGCAACCGTGATGGGTAAGAAATTTTGTTTATTGGCAATTGTAGGCGTGTAATCGATATGAAAAACAGGGGTGTCAACAAACAGCCTGAGGCCAGAATCGGCTTCGCTACGATAAGGTTTGCCATTATCGTTAGCAATGTAGTCTGTGTTGTTTACGCGATAGCGGCAGACAAATTCGATATTACCTGCCAAAGATTGCTCATTATCTAATTTTATCAGCGTCTTAGCGCACCAAAACTCGTGCGTAGCATTTTTACTACAATGGAACGTCGCCGTTAATGTTTGCTGAACACCATCTTCTCCGCTCCATAAAATATCGACTGACTTATGAAAGCCTAAATTTTCAATCAATAGATAAAACGTCAGCTCTTGTTGTACATAGCTTTTTTTACGATTCATCACGTTAATGACATATAACAGTTGAATTTCGGGCATGGCGACTCCTAAAGTAGCTGTTTGGCCATTAACGTCAAACGGCGCAGTGTGAAATAACGCTGAAACAACGTGACTCAGCATAAGGTAAGTTTATGATTTTAAATTATTTAACCTAATCGCTGGCGAGAGAGCAATAATCTCGAAAATCAAGCGCTGGAAAAATGTTATCCATGATTTCTAAGGCGGTCAAGTAACGTTCGTTAATACGACCACTGCGTACGCTCTCATAGAGATAATTAAATCTGGCTAAGTGATCAGTGACTCGCTTAGTTGCGTAATCCTTAGTGGTGCCCGATTTCATGATAAACGGCCAATCCGACGCCTGAGCTAATAATATGGAGCGCACCGCTTGATTTAATGCTCGCTCTTGTAATGGCGTTAAACTTAATCCTTGTAATTCAAGCACAAATTTTTCCATTTTTGCACTGGCTTGGTATAAATGAGGGTAAATCCAGTCATTGCTGTCATTAATCCAATAACTAAAATAACCGTGTTCACCCCAAGTAGAAGCCGAAGGGATAGAGGTTTGTAAATCCGAATGCTGAGTTAAATAATCGCTAGGCGTCACGGTGCTAATCGAACTATCCGGTTTTGCAGCATTTCTTAAGACATGTTCTAACCACACGGGCCCTTCAAACCACCAATGCCCAAATAATTCGGCATCATAAGGTGCGACAATTAAAGGTGGTTTGGTCGTTTCGTTACCTAAGCGTTGGCATTGCTGTTGGCGTTGCTTAATAAAATCGGCGCTATGTAACACGGCTTTGGTATAGGCTTTTCTAGGTGCATAGAGTTCTTTAGCGCATTCATGACCGGTAATGCGTCGGTATTTAATACCCGTATTGACGCGGGTTTTATCCGCCAATAAGTAAGGTGCTAAATAATCTAACTCCAGTTCAAAACCAATATCGCTGTAATATTCGCGATAATCTTCATCGCCTGGATAGCCTTCTTGAGCGCTCCATACTTGCCGAGAGGATTCAGGGTCACGTGCAAACGCAACAACACCATTCGGACAGCGCAAAGGGGCGTAAACGCCGTCTTTAGCGGGCGTTCTGGCATAAGTAAAACTATGGCTATCGGTGAAAAAGTATTCTATGCCAGCATCGCTTAAAAAAACGTTCTAAGCCAGGATAATAACCGCATTCAGGCAACCAAAAGCCTTTAGGAACAAAACCAACATGTTGGTTAAATGTGTCAATACCCACATCAATTTGATTTCTTACTGCGGTTTCACTGGCGCTAAGCAATGGTAAAAAACCATGCGTTGCAGCCGTTGTGAGCAATTCTAACTGTCCCATTTTTTGGTGCGATAAGAACGCATTAAGCAAATCGCATGCATATTGCTCTCGATACAAGGTTAATGTGTGCTGATAATAACGCCGATACAACCGTGCTAACGCTTGATGCGCACGGTCATGTCGAGTTCTGCGAATTTCTTTATCGCTTAACTCGATTAAGTTATGTAAATAGCGTAAATAACGTTGCTGCAGTAATTCATCGCGCCACATCGTAATAAGTGTCGGCGATAGCGATAACGTCAGACGATAACGCACCCGCTCGTGTTGTAAACGGTTTAAAACACCGAGTAACGGAATATAACATTCTGTCATTGCCTCAAATAACCAGTTTTCTTCAAAAAAACTGTCATATTCAGGATGCCTAACATAAGGCAAATGGGCATGAAGCACCAGACAGAGTTGGCCTTGGCTCATTGATGGCTACCTTATTAGCGCTGATGCCAAACTGTTGGATTTATAAGATGATGTTATAGGGGGAACCGCATAAATGCCATCATCATTTACGCTCTTAAACTGTGCTAGAGCTGATAAAAATAATTGAACGTTGCGCTCATGGCTGTCGGTAAGCGGTAAATAATTAATCATTATGCATTCATCGTAGACCTTTTCATCAACAGGGCGTGAGTCATCTATGAAGCTTTCATTAGATACCGGTTTGATATGAGGTACTTGTACCGTGTTTGAGTGCGCAAGCTGAATAAAATGGGCATTGGCGTCAAGTGAACCGACTGCCGCAGAGTAATATTCGCCCGACAAAGGCACACGCAGTTGTTGTCTATTTTTTTCGGTGTTTAAAGGTATATCAAACCAAATGTGTTTTGCCGTTGTTAATGTCCCATCAGGATGCCAATATACCCGTAAATGTAAGGGGTGAGCTTGAGGTGCTTGTGTTGTCATGACTGACCAATACGCATAAATATGAAAAGGATCGACTGGAAGTAGCAATACGTCAGGCAGCGATTCATCAGCGTCAGGTGTGTAATTTAATCTAACTTCTTGATTGATATTTAAAATTTCTTGCATGGTCAAGCGGGTATTAGAATATTGGCTGCTAAACGTTTTATTGGGTATTTTGTTTTGATTCGATAATGTTTTATGTTCGTCAAAACTAGAAAACAAACCAATTCTCTTTGGTGAGTAATTGAAAGCAATTTCTTGACTTATTTCAAAGAGTTCTTCCGATGACAAAGTAATTTGGGTATCATACCCAAAGCGGGAAAATTTTTTCACGTTTCTAAACCATCGCTAGTTGTTTTACGGAGAATTGATAAACAAAACAGGCTACCAACGCAAAGCGGAACAGGGTATTCAGGGCGCAGGACGCCGTAAATACATCCCTGTAGGCTTGGCGGCAGCATCCCTGCTGCCAACACCTACACCTTAATACCCTGTCCCTGCTAAAGTGCGTAGCCACAAAACAGATTTAATGCCATGCGCAGCTGTTGACCACTCCGTAATAAATCAGGGGTAATCCATCAAAAACCCGACTATTGAAGACTGTATCCTTTGGCACTTTTTTTTGCAAGGCATTTTAGTCTCTAACGCCCATAATCATTAATTTGTAAAAATGGGTTTAATCTCTCTTTCAGGATTATTGACATCAACCGCTGCAAACATAATATTTTACTAATTCTGTACGAGCGTAATATGGAAATGCAAAGGTCACACTATAAACTTAAACCTGGTTCGCCTTATCCTTTGGGTGTCAAACTCAATGGGCATGGCGTTAATTTTTCGATTTTTAGCCATCATGCGACGGCTGTGGAATTGTTATTATTCACTAGCTCAGAATGCGAGCAACCGTTCCAGGTTATTAAACTTAATAAGCAAACTCATCGAACCTTCTTTTCTTGGCATGTTTATGTCGTTGATTTACCTGTGGGGACTTGGTACTGCTGGCGCTTAGACGGCTTAAACCAGCCTAAGGAAACGGGTTTGCGTTTCGATAAGGAAAAACATTTGCTAGACCCTTATGCGCGCGCTGTAAGCAATAAGCGTTGGCATAGAGGTGCTGCCTGTTTGCCTGGTGATAATGGCAAAACAGCGATGCGCGCGATGGTTGTTGATGATAGCTACGACTGGGAAGGGGACCAGTTGCTTAATATCCGTAGCGAAAAAGCCATTATTTATGAATTACACGTAGGTGGTTTTACCCGGCATCCGTCTGCGCAAGTCAAAAATCCGGGTACATTTGCCGGTTTAATCGAAAAAATTCCTTATTTAAAATCATTAGGCATTACTCACGTTGAGTTACTGCCTATTATGGCGTTTGATGAGCAAGATGTTCCTAGCCATACCGCAGATTTAGGCTTAAAAAATTATTGGGGCTATAGTACGCACAGTTATTTCAGTCCTCATCCAGGTTTTTGCGTTACCCCTGAACAAGGCACGCATATTCGTGAGTTTCGAGATTTAGTTAAAGCTTTGCATAAAGCGGGGATTGCTATCATTTTAGATGTGGTTTTTAACCACACTGCCGAGGCAGGGGCAACAGGACCCTTAATTAATTTCAAAGGTATTATTGGCGAAATTTTTTACTTATTAGATCATCATGACAAATCCATATTTTTAGATTTTTACCGGCTGTGGCAATACGGTAAACGCTAATCACCCGCTGGTATCACGTTTTATTATTAGTTGCCTGGAATACTGGGTCAGAGAAATGCATGTTGATGGCTTTAGATTTGACTTGGCTAGTGCGTTAGCCAGGGGCGAGGGCGGCGAAGTGTTGCATAATCCACCGGTGCTTTGGGGTATAGAGTTGTCTGAGCAATTACAAAAAACCAAGTTAATCGCTGAGGCGTGGGATGCGGCCGGGTTGTATCAAGTGGGTAGTTTTCCAGGCTATCGCTGGGGCGAATGGAATGGTCGTTATCGTGACATTATCCGTCGTTTTGTTCGAGGCGATAAAGGGATTATCCGAGAAGTCGCCACTCGTATCTGCGGTAGCAGTGATTTATATCAATCACAAGACCGCTTGCCAATTAGCGGTATTAATTTCGTTACTTGTCATGACGGTTTTACGCTATACGATTTATTTAGTTACAACGTTTAAACATAACGAAGCGAATGGCGAGAATAATCGCGACGGTTGTAATAACAACTTAAGTTTTAATTGCGGTTTTGAAGGTGAAACAGAGCATCAAGAAACGCTACGTTTACGCAGACAATTAGCCAAAAATGTATTTACCATTTTATTATTAAGTCAAGGCGTGCCTATGTTGCTAGCGGGTGACGAGTTTTTGCATACCCAACGCGGCAATAATAACGGTTATTGCCAAGACAATGAGTTATCTTGGCTTAATTGGCAAATGGTGGAAGCAAACGCAGATATTTTTCGTTTCGTACAATTAATGATAGCGCTGCGTAAACGTCACCCTACATTAATGCGTAGACGCTTTCTAACCGGTATGCCCGACGAAGGCAAAACCTTAAAAGATATTACTTGGCATGATGCAACGCCTGAGCGGGAATTGAATTGGTATGATTCAGACAACCGAACGCTCATTTTTACTTTAGCGGGGCTTGATGAAGATGAGCCTGATCTTCATGTGGTGTTAAATATGGATGATGGCGAGAAAACCATTGCACTGCCCGAGATTTCAGGCAAGCAGTGGTGTTTAGCAGTTGATACAGCTAAAGCTAGCCCTTTTGATATTGTGCCTGTAGAGCAGCAAACCCCAGTCACAGCTAGTTATCGGGTATCGCTTAAAAGCGTTATTGTATTTGAAAATAGAATACGCTAATCAGTGTGGTTCGTAACGTAAGTCGGGACAGGGTATTCAGAAGTGCGGGACGCCGTGAATACATCCCTGTAGGCTTGGCGGCAGCATCCCTGCAGCCAACACCTGAAGCTACAAGGATGTGGTGAATGCAGAAAACGCACGGCTGCAGGATGCAGAGCAATGCAGGAGCTATTGTCGAGGAGCAGTTTTCTGCTTCTCTGAATATCCTGTCCCTACTAATGCTGCGCTAACCAAGCAAGCAGTTGCGGGCTGTCCATGGATGGAGCGATGAATGTTCCTTGCACAAATTGGCAGTTTAGCTTTAAGCAGTCCATGAATTGCTGTTGATTAGATATGGCTACGGCGCTTAGAACAGGATTTAGTCGGTTTAAAACATCCAATAAGGCGTGTGTATTATCATGCTGAGTTAGCATTGCAATGCTATCAGACTTGAGCTTTAGGTATTGCACAGGCATTCGCTGTAAATAGCAAAGGGTTAGCTCAGTAATCCCCATATCTTGTAACGCAAATCCAGCGCCTTTAAGTTGTAAGCGATTGATAACTTCTAAGGCAATAGCAAAATCTACAACCGGCTCATCGGCAAGCACGACGAAAACAAGTTGTTTTGCAGAAACCCCTAGCGCTTGTAATGTCGCAAAGATAGTATCCGGTAATGTTCTGTTGTTAAGCCAATTTGCAGATATTAATAGCTCCAAGTTTAGCCGGTATCCTTGTCGTGACCATTTAACGGTCTCTAATAACGCTTTAGTCAATAAAATCTCAAATATAGCTGATGATAAGCCTTGATGACTGGCTAACTGAATGAGTTCGCAATAAGTAGTTAATTCAGGTTGTTCAAAGCCAGTAAGCTTAGCGGTAATACTATGCGGGTGACGAGAAGGGAGTTCAATAGCAGGTTCGTAGCACACCATTAATTGCGCCAATTTTATTGCAGGCGTTGTTTGCGTGGGTGTGTCAGATGGAGTTACGCTAGTTATTTCAGGTTGGAAAGCAAGATTGTTGCTTAGCGCGTTTTTAATCTCAGTCAGTATTGCCGTTAATTCTTGCAGTAATTGCAATGACGGAGCTAGATGATTGAGTTTTGCTTGTAGTTCTAGCGTTTGCGCAACGGTAGCAAAGCGTTTTGCACCTACAGCGCGCGCTGATGATTTCAGCTTATGCATATATAATGCAACCGGCTGAGTATGATGTTGTTCCAGTGCAAGGTAACATGACGCAATATCGCGCTCAGCCGTTGTCACAAACAATTCAATTAGCGCGGTTAAACGCGTCTCATCAAGTATGCCAACAGATGCTTTTAGATACTCAATATCTAAAAGGTCAGAATTTAATCGCGTGTTAGTTTGGGTTTGAACAGGTTCTATTTCCTTTGTTTCACTAGTTAACCAACGCTTAAGCATGCTACGCAACGCCGACATTTCTATCGGCTTTATCAGCACATCGTCCATACCGGCGGCTAGGCAGGTGTTTAATTCATCGGCATATTGAACGGCAGTAATAGCAATGATAGGAATATGAGATTGCCGCTCTCGCTCTAATGCTCGGATGGATTTAGTCAGCTCCAAGCCATCCATGCCAGGCATGTGTTTATCAGCCAGAATTAATGCATATTGACCTAAACGCCATTTTTCTAACGCGCTATTCCCATCGTCAGCTATGTCCACTTCATAATTTAATACAGCGAGTTGCATGCGCAACACGGCCTGATTAGCCGGATTATCTTCAGCGACTAAAATACGAGTTTTTGCTGACGTGTTTTGCATTTGCGGCTTGTTTGTGTGCTAGACAGCTGAGTGATGAAAGGTGGCGCGTCATGATACGTTATGAAGAAAATGCATCAATACCAGGGCGTTTTTGCCAAATGCTCAATGAGCAATCTCAATGCAACAAACGGAATAGGCTTCGGGTAAACGGGGATATTATCAGGTAAGCCGCCTTGGGCGTCGATTTCTTGCGCAGACAAGCCGCTTACCACAATGATGGTGGGTTTATGGAGAGAATTTAGCGAGTTTAAGCGCCTAATCATCTTAAAACCATCTAATTCCGGCATTGCCAAATCGGTAATAATGACATCAGGTGAGTGTCTGCCAATATAGATTAGACCATCGAAACCATCTTCAGCGATTAATAAGCTGACCGGTAGATTCCAGTCGCTAAAATGCTGACGATAAAGTTCGCGTTGTACTGGCTCATCTTCAACGACTAAAATTTTAAGCTTACCCGGTATAGGGCCTGAGCCGAGCACAGCTTGTTGTCGATTGCGTAAAGCCTCAACCGCTGTTGCCGCAATTCTTCTATGACCACCGGCCGTTTTCCATGCTGGCAATAAACCCGTTTCAACCCAGGCCTGAACTGTTGACAGTGCTACGCCTAGCCTTGCAGCTGCTTGACGGGTTGATAAAAACTCGTCTGAATTTGAATTATTTAGAGTATTCATGTTAGTTGCCAAAAATAGAGAGCATAATAAACGGAGATGCTAGGCAAAACCTACTCCGCGCTGACTCAAAATCCGAACTCGACGTAATCATTCAGTACTCCGCTTTGAAAAAGAGGGGAGAGTCTATGTCCCCCTCAATCCCGCTTTTTCAAAAAGGGGAGGTGAGTGCTACGATTCGACTTGTTAAAAAGCGAGTTATTATATCCGATATGCCTTCATTTCAAGTCATCAAGCCAAGAAGTTTTAGCATAACTTAAAACCTAAAGGTTATTTTGCGTTATGATATTAAATTCCTAGTTTGACAGTAGGTTTTTAGTATTCTATCAGCTATGTTCTATTGATGTAAAAACCTGCTTCAAAAACCCAGGTAAAAAACGTTTCATATCGGTTCAAACATTTTTACCTGAGGTGTTTTTGGTGAGAATTAATCAGTTAATGCTCGCCGCCACTTTTACATCTAACCGCGCCGTTGCTATCTGGCATGGTTTTTATTTATTGCATTGATGCGTCAGTACTAAATGCGCTTAATGCTGGCTTCGATTTTTTTTGTTTCTAAGCGTGCCATTGCTAAGTTAGCTCGGCTTCTATCGAGCGCAACATAAATAAAGATTTCACGGTTTGACGATAATGGACGGAGTAAATGGTATTGCGTGCCTAAGCTAATTAAAATATCTTCGATATGGTCGTCACCTAAATCAATCGCATCCATCGCTTTCAATTTAGTCTGTAATACTTCGGTATTGGCTGCTGCGGCAATTTCAATGGGGAAACTACCTACTACGATGGATTCTAGCATCATGCCGCTGCTGGAATCGACTAACGCTGCGGCGATAAAGCCATCCAATTTTTTTAATGCTTCTACTGTTGCTGCCATAACTTACTCCTTATAAAACGAATGTGCCGCTGACAAAAAATATCATACTCGTAGCGGCTGCTAAGCATGATAAAACGTGATTTGTTAACCTAGTCGAATCGTTTGCGCCAGCAATTGATTAACTAATTTCATCATATCGTCGCGGCTGCGCGCGTCGACTTTTAATACCGGCCAAGATTCTCCTCTGGCTTCGATAAATTTTGCATACTCATTTAATGACGGTGTCGGCTTAAGGTCATTATGTGTGACGCCGATAACGGCATAATTGTTGCGCAAAAATTCTTTATGGGTATCCAAATAGTAATTTAATTCAGTTAACACATTAGAGTTTTCATTGTTAACTAAAATTATGATTCCCAATGAGTTTTTAATTAGAATCCCGCTCATGAAGTCGAAACGACGTTTGACCGGGTGCGCCATAAACTAAAAGCTGTGTTTCATTGCTTAAATTGAGCGTACCAAAGTCCATGGCAACCGTTGTTGTCTTTTTAAGGTGTTGGTTATGGTCGCTAGGCGCAGCTTCTGTTGAGACAACATCCCCATCGCTTAATGTTTTTATTGCAGTTGTTTTGCCAGAGCCTACACTGCCAACGATTAAAATCTTTAAGCGCTCGCGCCAATCAAATGGTTTTTTCTTACTAACGTTAACTTGAAGCGTGTCATCGTTGACACTATTTTTCGGCGTTCTTGCAGGTGGTGTTTTAGCCCATGTCTTTGAGATTTCTTTCAGTAAAATGGTAAATTCCAGCGCTGATGGCGCAGCTCCACCAAAAGGTCTTTTTTAAAAACCAACGCGTCTGCTCAAAATTGTAGTTAGTATAGGCAATAATGTGATCATGATAAAAGCGGTCTTGAAAACCTAGCCATGAGGTTAAGTCTTGTGCGGCATCGGCAGCAACAAGTAAGAAATCGGCTTTTTCCGGTTCGCTGACAATTTCCCAGGGTTGTTGCCAGCGCTTAGCATGAGCAAATAGACTGTTCATTCTAAGCTGCTCATAGTCATCATTAAATCCTAAAATAGCAATTTGAATCGGCCGCACAGTAGACTCCATTAAAGGCAAATGACTAGCGGTATGAGCCAAATAATCAATAGGCATTTTGTTTAAAGGCTGACCTGCCAAAATTATTGTTAATGTTCATAACCATCCACCTTGTTCAGAAAATTAATTCACTCTCAAATCATGGTTAAATAATATACCGAAAATGATGATATGTCTATTTTTAATTTATATGTTTAAATTAAAACCGTAGTCATTGTCAGTATATTCAATTGCTAAGGCGCACCTAATCAGAGACATAGCTTTGCACGCCCGTCCTCGGTAGAGATGACGGGTGCGCTTATAAACTATGTTTTTAGTTTGGATGGGGATGTAAATGACAAGAGGTGGCTCTAAGATAAGCCTGGATGTGTAACAATCTGATTGCAGCCAAGCTACAGGCTACCAACGTAAAGCGGGACAGGATATTTAGGGTGCAGGACGCCGTAAATACATCCCTGTAGGCTTGGCGGCAGCATCCCTGCTGCCAACACCTGCACCCTAAATACCCTGTCCCTGCTAAAGTGTGTAGCCAAGCTGCGTGAGAAGTGAGTTAATCGATTAAAGTTTCACACAATTGGCCGCTGGTTAGACGCAAAGCCTGACTTAGCAAGCCGCCAATTTTAAGTAACAATTTTACGGCTAAGGCCGGGTGTTCTTGAATTAACGCATTGAAATGGCTACGGGTCATTTTCAAGTACAAACACTCTTTTACCGCAATAACCGATGCTGAACGCGGTTGGCCATCTAGCAATGACATTTCCCCAAACGTTCGACCGGGTTTTAATTGCGCGAGTGTTTTACCTTGCTTGCTGATTTCAGCTAAGCCTTTTATTAACAGTGCCATGGCATCACCCGCGTCGCCTTCATCATAGATAAGACATGATGCGGGTATCTGGCATAATTCAAAATAATGGCTTAAAACGAGTAATTGTGACCAGGAAAACTCATGTGTCCATGCGGTTGCATCTAACATAGCGGCAATTTCCGGACTTTCTGCGTTAGATTGTTGATTTTTATTGACTTTCATCACGACTCTCTACCACTTTGTTTACGAAAAGCCGATAAACCAATGCTTGCTTGCTCGGTTAAAAATTGAAATATTTCAAAATCATTTTCTGTTAAGTGACTGCTGCTGCCATAAGCTCTATCGGCATAAATCAGGCCTGTGGCTTTACCGCTGGAGTAAATAGGCATAATAAAACATTCGTTTTTGCCTAATGCGTTACTGTCACTTAATGAATACCATTCGGGTTGCGTCTTAGGGTTGACCCAAACGGCATTCGAGGCTGACAAGGCGCGAAAAAATAAGCTAGGCGGTGTCGCTGTTACGATAAAAGATAGCTTAGCGGTCATGGTTTTGCGCCAGCCAATAGACATTTTTTCATTGAGTGTGGCTTTATTTGCCGACAGTAAGGCGAATAACACTCTATCCATGCCTATACACCGACTTATCCCTTCTAGTATAGTTTCTAACAACATATTGATATCAATGTGCTCATTAATCATGGCGGCGATTTCTTGCGAAATTTGCATTTGTAGTTGACGTTTTTCGGCTAACGGCGATACATCCGGTTCACTCGATCCGTCAGTTTCGTCCAATACGACAAAATTATTCAGTCCGAAGTGTTTAACAATCTCTTGCGCTTGTTTAGCATAACCTAACACGCGTTCGGTGATAGCTGTTTCCGGTTGATTTAACAAACTCGCTATTTTTTGGTACATAGTTGATAGGCTTTAGAATCTAATCCGGTCCTAATGGCTTGCGTAAGCTCATAGCCTAAATCAACTAATTCAGCTCTGGGATTTTTCTTTAAAGGAAACTTGTCTGTAGCGTCTTCAATTAAGCCACCTAATTTCCAAATTTTGCTTAAAGGTTGTGATAAGTCAGCGAGTTTAAAGCCTAGTGTTTTTTTTTCGGCGTCTTCTTTGCTATAGCCTAAACGAAGCAGTTTTTGAATTTTCTCACCGGGTTCGCCGCTATAACACCAAAACGAAATTTTGCCAATATTATTTAACAATGTAGCGACAAAAACCTCTTCAGGCGATGGGTCGCGTAATGCAATTGCCAAGGCTTTCGCTTGAAACGCTGCGTGTACGGCTAAGGCAATTTCTTCAGCGGCTTGTTCCTTATTAACAGAGGATTCAATCGATTCTAAGAAGGAGCAGAGTAATGTGATTTCACGAATCACTTCTGAGCCTAAATTAATAATAGCGCGTGATACGGTGACCATTTTATGCCGATTAGGATTGTAGTACGCGCTGTTGCTGACTTTCAGTAATTTTAACGTGAGATTAGGGTCTTGCAGAATAACGGAAGCCAGTTCCAAGGTGCCTTTTCTTTCATCGCTCATAACCGCATGGACGCGTTGCGCGGTGTTGAAAAAGATAGGCATCTTATATTCGGCTAGCGTAGTGAGCCAATCGTCAAATGAACTGGGTTCCGCTATAGGTTCAGAGGTATTTTGTTCCATCATGTATTATTTTTAGTTACTAAACAAAGGCTAATACGTTTTCATTAAACCATCTAAGGTTAAGCCGCAACTGGGTGCAAAGGCTTGCATAAAAAAAACAACTTCCGGCTGTTCTGATTGAGTGATCAGCGTGGCTAACTGCTCGGCGGCTAATTCAAATTCTTGATTACCGGCTTTTAATTCCGCTTGGCATTTTAAATAAGCTGATATTTTATCGGCGGCTTTGATGATTTGTTTATAGGCTTCCGGTAATTGTTCTTGCCGTACCAGCGCATCGAAATCAGCGCGTAATTGCTCAGGTAATAACGCTAACAACTCATGCTCTGCTTGTTGCTCTATTTGTTTATAGGCCTTACATATGGCATCGGAGTGATATTTGATAGGCGTTGGTAAGTCTCCGGTAATGACTTCGGTAATGTCGTGATATAACGCAGCCGTAGCAATCGCATTCGCATCAACCTCGCCATTAAAGTAGCGATTTTTAATTAATGCCAGAGTATGTGCGATAACCGCTACTTCCCAGCTATGTTCCATGACATTTTCTTCATGCGCATTGCGTTTTTAAGCCCCAGCGCTTAATCCAGCGTAGTCGGGTTAAATAGGCATAAAAACTACTGGTTATTGCCGTCATAGGTTGTGTTATTGCCATAATCATCGCGTAAAGTGCTTAAAACCCTTACTATACTCGCATCAGTTTTGACTTTTAAGTGTTAATCAGCGTATGTCTATCCAATGGTATCCCGGCCACATGCATAAAGCCGGTAAAGAGATTAAAGAGGTTTTGCCTAAAATTGACGTGGTTATTGAGATTCTCGATGCTCGAATTCCGTTTAGCAGCCAAAATCCACTCTTACACGCCATTCGTGCTGATAAGCCTTGTTTAAAACTGTTGCACAAATGTGATTTAGCCGACCCTGACTTTACTCAGCAGTGGCAAGATTTTTTTCGAGACGGCGCAAAATGTAAAAACGCTAACCACGCATAACACCCAGCTAGAAAAAATTCGCTTAATCCCCGGTTTATGCCAAAAACTAGCGGCCAGTGATAAAGCGAGTCATGTGACTCATGCGCTAGTCGTGGGTATTCCGAATGTTGGAAAATCCACGCTAATCAATTTACTTGCGGGACGGGTTATCGCTAAAACCGGCAATGAACCGGCGATAACTAAGATGCTGCAACGCATAGAAATTAACCCGCAGTTTATTTTGCATGATTCGCCAGGCATGTTATGGCCTAACTTGGAAAATAAAAACAGCGCGTATCGATTGGCGGTTACTGGGGCCATTAAAGATACCGCGATAAGTCATGACGATGTTGCGTTGTTTGCGACGGATTATTTATGGCAACACTATCCTGAATTGCTCAGCCAGCGTTATGCTTTGGCAGAACGCCCCGCAAATGGCCAAGAATTACTCATTATGATAGGTAAGCGACGTGGCTGCTTGCGCTCTGGTGGTCTTGTCGATATTGATAAAGCCGCCAAACTCTTACTCACGGAATTTCGTAGCGGGCATTTAGGTGCGATAAGCCTAGAAACACCTGCTATGATGGCTACCGAATTAACTGAGTTAGAGTGTATTCGCGCTGAAAAAGCTGCGCTAAAACAACAGCGAAAAGCACAATGGCGGCAAAAAGCAAAGGCAACGCATTAGAATTAGGGCTACCAACTTAAGTAGGGACAGAGCATTCAGAGCGCAGGACGCCGTAAATACATCCCTGTAGGCTTAGTGGCAGCATCCCTGCTGCCAACACCTACGCTCTAAATGCCCTGTCCCTACTTGGGATTGTCCCGTCTAAAGTGCATAGCCAAAATTAGGCGAAATTCTTAATGACCAAGACGCGATAATTTCGTAAAATTCCTTCAGTTTTGGAATTGATAACGGGATGCGCTCGTTCAGAGCTCATCCCGTTTTGCATATTTGAGGTGGTGTTTGGCTAAATCGGCTTTATTAGTATTAGAAGATGGCTCTGTATTTTCTGGAGTCTCCATAGGTATAGACGGCTTAAGTGTCGGCGAAGTGGTATTTAATACCGCAATGACGGGTTATCAAGAGATATTGAGTGATCCGTCGTATGCCAAACAAATAGTAACGCTAACCTATCCGCATATAGGTAATGTTGGTACAAACTCAGAAGACAATGAGTCTAGTCAAGTCTATGCGGCGGGCTTAGTGATTCGTGATTTGCCGTTATTAGCTAGCAATTGGCGTTGCCAACAAAGCTTATCGGATTATTTAAGCGCTAACCGTGTAGTGGCGATTGCCGATATAGACACACGCCGATTAACACGGCTGTTACGCGACAAAGGTGCGCAACGTGGATGTATTATCGCAGGCGACACGCTTGATCAAGGGCTAGCACTACAAGCGATTGATGGCTTTGCCGGTTTAAAAGGGCTGGATTTAGCGAAAGAAGTCACCACTCATACGCGTTATGAATGGCGGGAAAATACGTGGTCGTTAGAACAAGGTCATAAACCAGCCGAACAGTTAAGCAAACATGTCGTCGCTTATGATTTTGGCGTTAAACGCAATATTTTACGGTTATTAGTCAATCGTGGTTGCCGTGTTACCGTGGTGCCTGCAACCACTTCAGCCGATGAGGTGTTAGCCTTAAAGCCAGATGGTATCTTTTTATCCAATGGTCCTGGCGATCCAGAGCCTTGTGATTATGCGATTAACGCCATTAAAACCTTGTTAACTGAACAAATCCCTGTGTTTGGTATTTGTTTAGGTCATCAATTATTGGCTTTAGCCAGCGGTGCGCAAACTGAGAAAATGAAGTTTGGTCATCACGGTGCGAATCACCCCGTGATTGATATTGCAACAGGCCGCGTCATGATTAGTAGCCAAAACCATGGCTTTGCCGTCAACGAAGCCAGTTTGCCCGCAAACCTTATCGCGACGCATCGCTCGTTATTTGACGGTAGTTTACAAGGTATTAAGCGCACTGATGTACCTGCGTTCAGCTTTCAAGGTCATCCAGAAGCGAGCCCAGGGCCGCATGATGTGGAAGGGTTGTTTGATGGGTTTGTGGCGATGATGACTTAAGTTCGCATGTATTAAGCGATGAAACTGTTGTTTTGGAACATCAACAGAAAAGCGCTTGTTGATGAAATTAAATGGCTATGTGATTGCTATGATGTTGATATATTCGTTTTAGCGGAAAATGTTTTATCGGATATTCAGCTATTGCCCATTCTAAATAAGAAAACTCATAGAATCTTTATCGTGCCGCCGTCTAGGCAATCCAGCAAAATTTCCTTTTTTACTCGCTTTCATAAGTTCGAGCCAGTATATGATGATTCATGGGGAGTGATTAGAAAAATCACTCATCCTTTTGGTATTGAGTTACTGCTCGTCGCTGTGCATTTGCCTAGTAAATTACGCATGGATGAGCGCGAACAGGCGGCTATCGCAACCAGAATAGCAAATGAGATTGACAAGCAAGAGCTTAAGCAAGGACATACCCGCACATTAGTCATAGGGGATTTTAATATGAATCCATTTGAAACAGGTATGGTTAGCGCCGAAGGATTTCATGCCGTGATGGATAAACAGATTGCGTTAAAGCAAAGCCGTACCGTGCAAGGGATGGATAGAAAATATTTTTATAATCCGATGTGGAGTCGGTTAGGTGATGATTCCATCGGCAGTCCTGGTACTTACTTTCATAAATCACCGACCATGATTGACCCTTTTTGGCATACGTTAGATCAGGTTTTACTGCGACCATCATTGCTAGCTAGTTTTAAATCGGATGCTTTAGTGGTTATTGACCAAATTGCTGATAAGAGTCTTGTCGAGCGTGGAAAGCCAGCTAGTCAATTTTCCGATCACTTACCGTTAATGATAAAACTTGACATGTCTTTACTACTTGGAGGTCATTAAATGTCCAATTTAAGCTCGATTTTTGATGGTGTCATTGATACAGAAATCACTGTTAAACCGCCTTTAGCTGTTTTAAAAGAACTGGGGCAGGAATTAGAGAAAAGGACTCAAGGGTTGTTAGTGGGTAGTGTAGAACAAAGAACGATTCGGACTCCATATGGCGACAACTTCAGTATAGAATTTGATATTACTGCTCCTGCTCTTAATAATTATTGTTTCCATGTTCTTACAATTAGTCATGATTTTGATTTGTACCCCTTAAAAATTGAGGATAGAAGAGGAGAATATAAAGATGCTGATAATCAAGACAAATTGGAACAAGCGCTAAAAGAGATTTTTTCTTCATCCGAAGTTAAAAAAGCAATTAATGGTTTGCTCGCACAAATCAAATCGGCCTAAAAGCTTTGCTACATAGCAACACTTTTAGTAAGCTGGAAAAAAACGAGAACAACCGGCTTGCGTTTCTCAAAACCATTTTTCAACCATTATCAACAGAGCCAAAACTATGCTAATCCTTAACCTTGATGCTGAAACTGAGCAAACGCTTACCGCTCTCGCACAAACCCAGCAACAAAGTATCGAACAAGTATTAGCTGAGGCGTTAAAGCTTTATCGTGACGAAGAGCAACGCGAAAATAATGAGTTGAATGCCTTAGCGAGTACTCGTATGAACGATGGTAGGGCATTTATCGCTGTCTCTCTGGATGATTTATAATCACGCTATGTAGCCAATCAATGTCTGATAAATTCATTCATGGCTTACTATGTACTCACTAGCATTTCACCCGCTCGCACTCAAGGAATGGCGTAAACTTGATAACACGATACGCGAACAGTTTAAGGAAAAACTGGTAGAGCGGCTGGAAAATCCTTGTGTTCCATCGGCCTATTGGCAAAGATCGTTACAAAATAAAATTACGCAGTGTGGGTTATCGTTTAGTGTACGAGGTTCGCAATAACGAATTGCTTGTTATCGTTATTGCTGTAG
This sequence comes from Methylocucumis oryzae, assembly GCF_000963695.1. Taxonomy (GTDB): domain Bacteria; phylum Pseudomonadota; class Gammaproteobacteria; order Methylococcales; family Methylomonadaceae; genus Methylovulum; species Methylovulum oryzae. Next base: position 10,880 of record NZ_LAJX01000027.1, on the reverse strand, counting down.
GAAAGCGAGAACGAAAAACAGTCTATCGTAATGCCGACAATAGAAAAAATATTAACTTTTGAAGAGAATATGCCCAAAAGAACCGACATAAAATCCATCTTATTATTAGGCGCTGGCCCTATCGTGATAGGCCAAGCCTGTGAATTCGATTACTCTGGCACTCAAGCCTGTAAAGCGTTACGCGAAGAAGGTTATCGCGTGATTTTGGTGAATTCCAATCCGGCGACGATTATGACCGATCCCGATATGGCGGATGCGGTGTATATCGAGCCTATAGATTGGCAAACCGTTGAAAAAATTATTGAAAAAGAACGTCCTGACGCCATATTGCCGACGATGGGCGGACAAACTGCGCTGAATTGTGCGTTAGCCTTAGATAAGCACGGCGTATTAGCAAAATACGGCGTGGAAATGATAGGTGCGACTAAGGAAGCGATTAATAAAGCCGAAGATAGGCAATTATTTAACGATGCGATGCGCCGCATAGGTTTTGAAGTGGCAAAATCTAAAATTGCGCATTCTATGGAAGAGGCGCTAGCGGCACAAAAAGAAGTCGGTTACCCAACGGTTATTAGACCATCGTTTACTATGGGTGGCAGCGGCGGCGGTATTGCCTATAACCGGGAAGAGTTTATTGAGATTTGCGAGCGCGGTTTAGAGTTGTCGCCTACCAACGAGTTACTGATTGAAGAATCTGTATTAGGTTGGAAAGAATACGAAATGGAAGTGGTTAGGGATAAAAACGATAACTGCATTATTGTCTGTTCGATAGAAAAATTTTGACCCTATGGGTGTGCATACCGGTGATTCTATTACCGTAGCACCGGCACAAACCTTAACTGATAAGGAATATCAAATCTTACGCAATGTGGCAGTAGCTGTGTTACGTGAGATTGGTGTCGATACGGGTGGCTCTAACGTACAAGTCGCAATTAACCCTGAAAACGGCCGTTTAATCGTTATTGAAATGAATCCACGCGTATCGCGCTCGTCAGCATTAGCATCAAAAGCGACCGGGTTTCCTATTGCCAAAGTAGCCGCTAAATTGGCCGTTGGCTTTACGTTAGATGAGTTGAAAAACGAAATTACCGGTGGTTTAACCCCTGCCTCATTTGAGCCTAGTATTGACTATGTCGTTACTAAAGTGCCTAGGTTTACGTTTGAAAAATTCCCGCAAGCCGATAATCGCTTAACGACACAAATGAAGTCGGTGGGTGAAATTATGGCGATAGGCCGTAATTTCCAAGAGTCGCTACAAAAAGCGTTACGTGGTTTGGAAATTGGCATTAGCGGTTTAGATGAAATCATAGATTTGCAAAGCGAAGATGCGGTAGAAATCATCACGCGGGAAATCCGTCATCCAGGGCCAGACCGGTTACGTTATGTTGCCGATGCGTTTCGCGCGGGCATGAGCGTAACGGAAGTGCATGAGATTTGTAAAATTGATCCTTGGTTTTTAGCGCAAATCGATGATTTGGTTAGCAGTGAAAAAGCGTTATCGACCAAAACCTTATCGATGTTAAGCAAAGATGAGTTATTTAAGCTTAAACGCAAAGGTTTTTCCGATATTCGGTTGGCTAAGTTATTAAACGCATCAGAAAATGAAGTGCGTAGTATTCGGCATCAAAACGGCATACGCCCAGTCTATAAGCGCATTGATTCTTGTGCGGCAGAATTTTCTTCGGATACGGCATATTTATATTCGACGTATGACCAAGAGTGCGAAGCGAATGTTACTACTAGAGAAAAAATTATTATCTTAGGTGGTGGCCCTAACCGGATTGGTCAAGGTATAGAATTTGATTATTGTTGTGTCCATGCTGCGCTTGCGTTACGCGAGAATGGCTACGAAACGATTATGGTGAATTGCAACCCAGAAACTGTTTCGACGGATTTTGATACGTCTGACCGCTTATACTTTGAATCGCTGACTTTAGAAGATGTTTTAGAAATTGTTCACTTAGAACAACCTAAAGGCGTAATTGTGCAATATGGTGGCCAAACGCCGTTAAAACTCGCGCGTGCTTTAGAAGCGGCAGGCGTGCCGATTATTGGTACATCGCCCGATTCTATTGATTTAGCTGAAGATCGTGAGCGTTTTCAAAAGCTTATTGAGCGTTTAGAATTAAAACAACCACCTAACCGCACGGCGCGTTCGGTTGAACAAGCCTTATCGGCCGCTAAAGAACTGGGCTATCCATTAGTAGTAAGGCCTTCTTATGTCTTAGGCGGTAGAGCAATGGAAATCGTTTTTAGTGAAGAGGGTTTGCAGCGTTATATGAAAGAAGCGGTTAGTGTGTCTAATGACTCACCTGTGTTATTAGACCGTTTCTTAGACGATGCTGTTGAGATGGATGTAGACGCGATTTACGATGGTGAGCAGTTGTTAATCGGCGGCTTAATGGAGCATATTGAACAAGCCGGTGTGCATTCGGGTGATTCTGCTTGCTCATTACCGCCTTACGAGTTATCTCAGCATATTCAGGATAGGGTACGCGAGCAAGTTGTCAAACTCGCCAAAGCATTAGGTGTTAAAGGTTTAATGAATACGCAATTTGCGGTTCAAGGCGATGATATTTATGTGCTTGAGGTTAACCCTAGAGCGTCAAGAACAGCGCCATTCGTGTCTAAAGCAACTGGGTATCCTTTAGCTAAAATTGCCGCATTAGTGATGGTGGGTCAATCGTTAACACAACAAGGCGTCACTAAGGAGCGCATTCCACCTTATTTTTCAGTTAAAGAAGCGGTGTTTCCTTTTGTTAAATTCCCAGGTGTCGACCCATTACTAGGGCCTGAAATGAAGTCAACAGGCGAAGTTATGGGGGTGGGCAAAACCTTTGGTGAAGCGTTTGCTAAATCGCAACGTGCTGCCGGAGTAAAACTAGACCATAGCGGAAAAGTATTATTTAGCATTCGTGATGCCGATAAAACTAAAGCGCCTGAAATTGCTAGAATGTTAATCGCTAAAAATTATCAAATAGTTGCCACAGGTGGTACCGCTAAAATTCTTAAAGAAGCCGGTATACCTTGTGAATTAGTTTATAAAGTTTATGAAGGTCGACCTAATACCGTGGATATGATAAAAAACGGCCAAATTCAATTAATTATCAATACCACCGAAGGTAAAAAAGCCATTTCAGATTCATTTACTATGCGCAGAGAGGCTTTACAGCATCGCGTGTCGTATTACACAACAATGGCAGGTGCAAAAGCCGCTTGTTATGCGTTAGGCGAATTAGAGGCGGGCAATGTCAATTGTTTGCAAGAGTTACATAACAGTTTGAATTAATTAGGAAGAAAGAATAAGAGGAGTGGTAATCAATGAGTAAAACACCTTTAACCGTGACAGGCGCAGAAAAGCTAAGAGCGGAGTTAGAAGAACTTAAGACAGTTGTACGTCCCCGCATTATTGCGGCTATCGCATCTGCGCGCGAGCACGGTGATTTAAAAGAAAATGCTGAATATCATGCGGCGCGTGAGCAACAAAGTTTTGCTGAAGGTCGTATTGCAGAAATCGAGGCGAAATTATCAAAACGCTCAAATTATTGATGTCACAAAATTAGATGCCAATGGTAAAGTCGTATTTGGTGCGACAGTAGTTATTGAAGATTTAGACACTGAGAAAACTGTACAATATCAAATTGTTGGAGAAGACGAAGCTAACATAAAAGAAGGTAGAATTTCTGTTGGTTCACCTATTGCGCGTGCGTTAATTGGAAAAGAGACGGGCGATGTGGTTACCGTAAAGGCACCGGCTGGCAATACTGAATACGAAATCATTTCGATAGAATACGTTTAATTAGACAAAAACTTGCGCAAAACAGCTTGTCTTGCGCAAGTTAGGTTACTTATTAGGGTTGCGTTTGTATAAAACAGTCATTTGCCCTATAGTTTGAATGAGCGCTGAGCCAGTACGCTGAACCATCATTTCTGTCATTTGCTTGCGTTCCTCGCGTTCTGCCCGTATCTTAACCTTAATCAATTCATGATAAGCTAAAGCAGCTTCGATTTCAGCTAGCACGGCATCGGTTAAACCTGCATGACCAATTAACACAACCGGTTTTAACCCATGCGCATCGGCTTTTAGCTTTTTCTTGTCTATTATTTCCATAAAATTCCTATCACAAAAACCTGAGCACTATACCGCAGCATGGCAAGAAGTAAAAGCAGCCATCTTTGGCTAAAAGAGCATTTCGACGATGAATATGTCAAAATGGCCCAGGCACAGGGCTATCGTTCGCGTGCTGTCTATAAACTAAAAGAAATTCAAGACAAAGAGCAACTAATAAAGCCTAATATGAACATCGTCGATTTAGGTGCTGCTCCGGGTGGTTGGTCACAATATGCTAGGCAATTATTGGATAAAAACAGTAAACTTATAGCCCTAGATATTTTGCCAATGGAAGCAATTGCCGGGGTAGATATTATTCAAGGGGACTTCACTGAAGAAGAGGTCTTACAGAATTTATATGCAATACTTGACAATTCAGCAATAAACTTAATTATGTCTGATATGGCGCCGAATATGAGCGGTAATAAAGATACCGATCAAGCGCGATCAGTCTATTTAGCCGAATTGGCCTTAGCGATGGCAGAAGAGGTGCTAGTCAAAAATGGCAGTTTCTTAATTAAAGCTTTTCAAGGCTCAGGCTTTGAAAATTTACATAGAGATATACAATGTAGGTTTAATAAGGTTGTTATCAAAAAGCCGAAAGCTTCTAGGCCCCGTAGTAACGAAGTATATATTTTAGCTAAGGGCTTTAAATAACTTATTAAGTCCTTATATAAAAAACAAAACACATTGAGTTATCTCAATATACAAACGTTCAGGCAACAAAAACCTGATACAATCTAGTAGTTTAAGTAGCTGTATAAGCTTTAGGGTGTGTAATTTGAACGACATGATAAAAAATATAGTCTTGTGGATTGTCATCGCAGTCGTATTAATGTCCTTGTTTAACAACTTTGGGCCACAAAGCGACCGAGCAGACTCGTCATTATCTTATTCGCAATTTATCGAAGCGGTAAAAACAGGACAAGTCCAGCAAGTTGTTATCGACGAGCACATCGTCAAAGGCAAGATGCAAAGTGGCCAGGTGTTTAAAACCTATGCGCCATCTGACCCGCATTTAGTCGATGACTTGTTAGCGAATGGCGTTGAAATCAAAGCCGTACCGCCCGAACAACCCTCTATGCTGATGCAGCTTCTGGTGTCGTTTGGTCCCATGTTGTTATTGGTTGCGGTATGGGTATTCTTTATGCGACAAATGCAAGGTGGTGGCGCTGGTGGTCGAGGCGCTATGAGCTTTGGTAAAAGTAAAGCAAGAATGCTAGAAGAAGACCAAATCAAGGTGACGTTTGCTGATGTTGCAGGTTGCGATGAGGCTAAAGAAGAAGTCGCTGAAATGGTTGATTTCTTAAAAGATCCAGCCAAATATCAGCGTTTAGGTGGCAAAATTCCACGCGGCGCGTTAATGATTGGTCCTCCTGGCACAGGTAAAACTTTATTAGCTCGCGCTATTGCGGGCGAAGCCAAAGTGCCATTTTTCACGATTTCTGGTTCTGATTTTGTTGAAATGTTTGTTGGTGTCGGTGCATCACGTGTACGTGATATGTTTGATCAAGCCAAAAAACATGCGCCTTGCATCATATTTATCGACGAAATCGACGCTGTGGGTCGTCAACGTGGCGCAGGTTTAGGGGGCGGCAACGACGAGCGCGAACAAACATTAAACCAATTACTCGTTGAAATGGACGGTTTTGAGGGTAATGAAGGTATTATCGTAATCGCCGCGACGAATCGACCGGATGTATTAGATAAAGCTTTGTTACGTCCAGGTCGTTTTTGATCGTCAGGTGACTGTCGGTTTGCCTGACGTTAGGGGGCGTGAACAAATATTAAAAGTTCATTTGAAAAAAGTACCTGTTTCCGACGATGTGGAAATTAAATACATAGCACAAGGTACACCAGGCTTTTCCGGTGCTGATCTTGCTAACTTAATTAACGAAGCGGCTTTATTTGCTGCGCGTATGAATAAGCGCTTAGTGAGCATGTATGATTTAGAAAAAGCCAAAGACAAGCTCATCATGGGTGCCGAAAGACATACCATGGTCATGGGTGAAAAAGAAAAACGCATGACGGCTTATCATGAAGCGGGTCATGCAATTGTTGGTCGCTTAACGCCAGAACACGACCCAGTTTATAAAGTCAGTATCATGCCGCGTGGTCGCGCATTAGGTATTACCATGTTTTTACCTGAAAAAGACCAATATAGTGCGAGTAAACAAAAGCTAGACAGTATGATTTCTAGTCTTTATGGCGGTAGAATCGCAGAAGAATTGGTCTTTGGTTGGGAGCAAGTTAGCACAGGCGCTTCTAACGATATAGAGCGAGCTACCGAATTAGCGCGTAATATGGTGACTAAATGGGGATTATCTCAACGTTTAGGCCCATTATCGTATAGCGATGAAGAAGGTGAAATCTTCTTAGGTCGTTCTGTTACTCAACACAAGTCGGTTGCAGAAGAAACATCGCATACTATTGATGAAGAAATCCGTTCGTTTATCGATAGAAACTACGAACGTGCTGAGCGCATTATCAAAGAAAATATTGACATCTTACATGCGATGGCTGATGCGTTAATGAAGTATGAAACTATTGATAAAGACCAAATTGAGGATTTAATGGCACGTCGTCCTGTTAGGCCTCCGCAAAACTGGGATGACACGCCTCCTAAAGGTGATACGTCTTACGAGGAATTAAAAAGCAAAGATGATAAAAATGCCGAGCCTTCGTTTAGTAGCACTGCTCAGCAAAATTAAAGCATCGGTATATAAAGAGAGGCTATAACCTCTCTTTTATAGTTTTTAGTCTCGTACCCTTTAAACGCTTCATGTCTTCAAAAAAATATTTTGGCACCGATGGTATACGCGGGAAGGTCGGTGAGCATCCGATTACCGCAGATTTCTTATTAAAACTTGGATGGGCTGCAGGTCAAGTTTTTGCTAACGAAGGTCACGATTTTATCTTAGTCGGCAAAGATACCCGAATATCAGGTTATATGTTTGAATCCGCATTAGAAGCGGGCTTAACGGCTGCTGGTATGAATGCGCGTATGTTAGGACCTATGCCAACGCCGGGGATTGCCTATTTAACAAGAACCTTAAGAGCGCAAGCCGGTATTGTTATCAGTGCTTCTCATAACCCCTATTACGATAACGGTATTAAATTTTTCTCCAGTCAAGGCGCTAAACTTCCTGATGAAACCGAAGAAAAAATCGAATACTACCTAGATTTACCGATGACAACGGCAGAATCATCAAAATTAGGTAAAGCCAAGCGCATTGTCGATGCACCTGGGCGCTACATAGAATTCTGTAAAGCGAGTATTTCGCCTAATCTTGATTTCAATAAGCTAAAAATAGTGGTGGACTGCGCTCATGGCGCAACTTACCACATTGCACCACATGTATTTGCTGAAGTCGGCGCCAATGTTATTGCAATAGGCACTACACCAAATGGTCTTAATATTAACGACGGCTGTGGTGCAACTAAACCAGATTTGCTAGTTCAAACGGTATTAGCACAACAAGCTGATTTAGGTATCGCTTTAGACGGTGATGGCGATAGAGTCATCATGGTCGATCACAAAGGTGAAGTTGTCGACGGTGATGAGTTAATTTATATCATTGCAAAGGCCAAGCTTGCTGCAGGGCAAATGACAGGGCCGGTTATTGGTACACTGATGACTAATTTAGGGATGGAGCACAGCTTAAATCAGTTAGGTATACAATTAATCAGAGCCAAGGTGGGTGACCGCTATGTCATGGAGATGATTAATAAACATCAAAGTGTCTTAGGGGGCGAGAACTCCGGTCACATTATCTGCTTAGACAAGACTACAACAGGCGATGGAATTATAGCGGCACTGCAAGTACTTGCTGAAATTCAGACGAGCGGAAAAACCTTGCATGAATTAAAAAAGGGTATGCAAAAATATCCGCAAGTACTCATAAATTTAAAAACTGCAAAAAAAATAAATTTAGAGCATAACGAATTAGTGCAAGCAGCAATAAAATCTACAGAATCTAAGCTAGGTGAGCAGGGGCGTGTTTTGCTTAGGGCTTCAGGTACAGAGCCATTAATTCGCGTTATGGTTGAAGGTGAGCATAAAGAGACTGTGCAATATTGCGCTGATGAATTAGCTAATGAAGTAAAAAAAGCAATAAGTGCTTGAACACATAAACCCAACCTTATATCATAGCTAGTTTTATTGCATCTAGGAGTCATAATGCGTCAACCTCTCGTTGTTGGAAATTGGAAAATGAACGGCACACGCGCGAGTGCGACAGCGCTTGCGCAAAGCATCATCGCTGGTTTAGGTGATAATAGCGCAGCTATTGCCATTTGCGCTCCTTTTGTCTATTTACCAAGCTTAAGCGAGCTTACTCAAGGTACTAAGTTAGGCTTAGGTGCACAAAAATGTTGCTGATAAAGCATCAGGTGCTTATACAGCGAAGTTTCTGCCAGCATGTTGAAAGAATTCGGTTGCCAATATGTATTAGTCGGGCACTCTGAACGCCGCACGTATTATGGTGATACTGATCAATCCGTTGCTGAGCGTTTTTGCCAAGCCCAAACACAACAGCTTATCCCTATTTTGTGCATTGGCGAGACCTTAGAGCAACGCGAAGCAGACCAAACCTTTGCTGTTGTCGAGCAACAATTAGATGCCGTTATCAATCTAGCAGGCATCAATGCTTTAAGTGCGGCGGTTATTGCTTATGAGCCGGTGTGGGCAATAGGCACGGGTAAAACCGCTACTGACCAACAAGCGCAAGAGGTTCATCAACACATTCGCCAGTATATAGCAGCAAAAGACGCAAGTATTGCTGAAAAAATCCAAATTTTATACGGCGGAAGTGCTAAACCAGACAATGCCAAAGGCTTGTTTGCTATGCCTGACATCGATGGTGGTCTCATTGGTGGAGCCTCTTTAGATGCCGACTCATTTTTAAAAATCTACAATTCAATATAAAAATAATAACTACATGTACCAAATAATTATTGTCATTCATGTTTTGCTAGGCTTAGGTATTATAGGACTCATCTTAATTCAGCATGGCAAGGGTGCAGACGCAGGTGCAACGTTTGGTGCTGGTGCTTCTGCTTCTGTTTTCGGCGCACAAGGCGCAGGGTCATTTTTAACCAGAACTACAGCCATATTTGCCACTTTATTTTTTATGACTAGCTTAGGTTTATCGGTCTTAAATGGGAAGAAAAATACCAATTATGATTTAATGAGCCAAGAAGCTGAGCAACAAAGCATTACAATTCCAAACCCCGTTCCTGATAAACAACCTGAAACGAATACATTGCCTGCTCAGCCAATTTCTGAAGCGCCAGTCTCAAACGCACCGACAGCAACTACCGCGCCTGCAGCAACATCTGAAGTACAAAAAACTGAGGCAGCACAGCAACCTGCTGTTTCTTCAGAATCTGTTGCACAACCAGCTTCAGAAGCAAAACCTGAACAGAAATAACAATATGCCGATGTGGTGAAATTGGTAGACACGCCATCTTGAGGGGGTGGTGACGAAAGTCATGCCGGTTCGAGTCCGGCCATCGGTACCAAATAAGCATTTTAAGAAGTTCAACGAAATACACAAACCCGCAAGTTATCTGGCTTAGCGGGTTTTTTATTGTCCAATGAAATCCAGCTAAATACGAAAAAAGAGGAGTATTAAGAGGAGTGCTGGACTTAAATTGACTATCCAGTATTCCAAAAATCAATTGGGAGTACTCCATTAGGGCTACCAAACTCAATAAAGATACGGCGTACAGGGCTGCCAAATCGCAGGAAAAAGATTATAAAATCAGTGATGGCGGCGGTTTGTCGTTGCTCGTTAAAACCGACGGTGTTAAGCGATGGATGTTTGATTATCGGTTTAACGGTAAAAGAAACACGCTTGGTCTTGGTCTATATCCGGACATCACGTTAGCGGTGGCTATGCCATAGTGTTCAGCGAGGATATTTAGCCATTTGGCGCTGACGAAAAATGATAAATGAACATTTCTCTTTAGTACTCTAAATCCATTACCGGCTGTTCTTTTCGGACAGCTGATAGGATTAAGTCTTGATCAAGCACAACCAGCATTTTACCGGGTACGCTACTGTCTTGAATATTAACCAACGCTTTGATGTAACCTCCGTCGCTACGCAATAGCTCACTTAATTTGCGCATTTGCCCTTTTTCAAAAGTGGGAATAGCATCTAGCGCATCAACGAGTAAGCCTATCAAGCCTTTTTTGGTGCGCACCACAATAATTTCGCCTGTTAACTTTTCCCTATTATTTTGAACCGGCTTAGTTTGAGTTAAGATTTTGCCATCGATAACGATAATGGGCACATGCTCGCCATGCCCATTAGGGCTGTTATCGGAATAAATAACACTGCCTAAAATATAAGATTTTACACCGGGTAAGTAATTTAATAACGAAACATCGACAGCTTCTAAGACATCATGCGCCGTAAAAGCAAACACTTCATTGCCAATATAAAAAGTCGCTAAATCTATTGTTTCACCAACGATTGGCTCTTGAGGGTAATTAATGACCTCTCGTTCAGAAATACCAACGTTTTTCTGATTTTTTTCCGATAGGGATAAACATGAATGCAGCGACATCATTTTGATAGTCACCCGTTGTTTTAAACTCGCGGTAACCGCGCGATGAATAACAACCCACCGCATAATAAATTTTATCGTAAAGCACAATTTTGGATTTGCCCGTCCCTTGTTGTAATTCAAAAAATTCTGGGTCAATCCACAATATATCGCCTTTTTTGTATTTTGATTTATCAGTCGCCGCGATAATTCTG
>NZ_LAJX01000269.1 GCF_000963695.1 Methylocucumis oryzae | reverse complement strand
CTGACCAGCAATGCATGTGGAATTTTTTTAATACCGATGAGCGAGAGATGGCGTATTTGCTAATGAAGCGGCAGAAACAACGATTATCGGCACGTGGTACGATAAACAGTGGTTATTAAAATTAGCCAAGTTCTCTGGCTTTAGCAGCGCTGAACTTATCAACCAACCCGATGAGTTTCCTTATGCGCATTACCGCTTTGATTTACTTTGCCGAATTTAGTGATTGCTAATATCTGGCTTATAGCCAAAACAATGCATCATTTGAGCACATATTTTTTCGACAACACGGATTTCGTCAGCGCTTAAATCATGTCGATAACGCCCTACCTGTGAGGTTTGTATGGGTTTGCCATATAAATCGCTACGTGATGGCGTGGTGTCTAAACCCGCATATTCTGAAACCCTGCCCCAAGGCTCCGCAGGATTAAATTGCAGTTGCAAGCCCGTTAACATAGAAAGCCGGTGTAAGGTTTGTTCAGACTTTAATACCATATCCTCGTAATAAATCACATGCAGTCGTTCAGGCAATTGTCCATTGTTAATTAGCTTTATGTGTTGCCGTAAATAATCCATATAGCGCTGAGCAAACTTGGCAATATCTCTATCTACCTTATCAGGGTCTCGGCCTTGATCAGCTAAACGACGGCGCTCTACCTCAATTTCTGACGCAACATAATCGCGCGGATCCCTAATCGTAACTAAAAACAAAGCTCGCTTAAACAGAGATAACAACTCCATTAACACTAAGGAAAACTCTGGGTTTTTTAAAATTAATACCCCACCCGGAGAGACTCTGGCAGACACCTCACGCACAAATCGATTTAACAGGTCTTGATAAAAACGAGCAAATTGCTTTTCTGAATCAAAAAAAGAACCGGCAATCATGGCAGCAAAATTCTTCCGCCCCCAACGGTAAGTTTCCACTATACGCGTCACAATTTGCGCTTCCGCCGCTAATGGATTCGTGCGAACATCAGAACTTAATATCGCTGCCAACAACGTAGTACCCGTTCTGCGCCCACCACAAATAATGATTTCTGTCGAAGTAATGCCTTTTAAAGGATTAAAAACTGTTGCAGAAGTTGGATAATTGGCTGCAATCTTATCGTGCAGCTCTTGTAAACAACGTCTAAACACCTGCCCTAGCGGGCTTAAATCTTGACGTTGAAATAACGCAGTTACCGTATCTACCGTCGCAAAATGCCGCTTATTGATTTCACCACTGGCTAAGTAATGAAAAATTTTAATATCTTCAGCGCTATTTCTACCCTTAGCATCCGGATTAATTTCCCGCATAAGGTGCTCAGGCAAATAAAGCGGATGATTGTAGTTAATCGACAAAGCTACACAAGGCATATCATAGCGAGCAAAGACTAAGGTGTTGGCAATTTGTGATTTAAAGATCGAGTCAAATACACGCTCTACATGCCTAATCTCAGTGACATAACTTTCAGCCATCTGCTTTAGCAAGTTACGCGGCATTAAAATCACGCCATAATTAAAATAGGCAGGACAAGTACGCTGCTTAGGGTTGTTGTCCATATAACCCCAAGCGCTATATTGCCAATTTAGCTCAGGCATTGGCAACCCTGCTGCTGCGAATATGCGTCCCCAACACTCTTCGCTAGATAGTTCTGCCATTTCAGCCTCACGAAAAGGTGTCATGTGCGCTATACAACCCAACACACATTGCTTCTCATACGCTTCAAGCACAATCTCATCAAAATCGCCAACAAACAACAAATCGGCATCCACTAAGCCAATAACATCGGCATCTGTATCGTGCCACAAACGTACATAACCTGTTGCGTCATAAGTATCTTTTC
>NZ_LAJX01000268.1 GCF_000963695.1 Methylocucumis oryzae | reverse complement strand
TGGGCGATTATTGCCACCCGCTTTCGTTGCTCCCATTCAATTTACACTTCCATCATGCATACAGTCTGTGGTCTAGTCAATGAACAGACCCGACGATGGCAAATGGCTCGTTTGGCTAATTGTGCATAAGCTCTAATGTTGCAGCCACGGCTACTATCGCCGTCGGCAAAATACCCCGCCCCAAGTATAGCTATCCAGATATATTTTGTCCCTTTCTCTATCAGTATTAGCAAACAGCCTAATCCTTGAAAGAGCGACAGAACTTTTCTGGACAACTATAACAGCAGAGTCGTCAGCTAAAGGCATAAGGGTTAGTCCATTCAGTCCATTCACCTAATGTATGTCCTGGAACAAGATTTGTTGCGGCTAGTCTTTTGAATGATAAGTTGAATAGAGCAAATTCATGACGGTAAAAACTCGCCTAGAATAAAATGGAATTAGAGACTATATTTACTCTGACCCTGGTTTAATCAATCCAATGTTGGCGCATCACCAAAGCAACTAGCTAAATTTCAGATGCAAACAGATTAAGAGCGCTAGGATAGGTCGATCTGGATTTTTTGCTTTAAAGTTCAAAGGACGTCCAAATTGCATTTTTTTGCCATTCCTCGATCCACTTAATTAATTTGTCAGGGGGTAACGGTCGTGAGATACCATAGCCCTGCGCAAAGATGCAGCCAAGTTCTACAAGCATCCGAGCATGTTCTATAGTTTCCACGCCCTCTGCGATAACGGGACGATTGAATGCGCGAGCTAATCGAATGACACTTTCAACAATTTCAAAGTCGTTGTCATCTTTGGTCATGTCTCTAACAAAGCTCTGATCAATTTTTATATTCTGAATAGCAATTTTCGAAAATAGGCCAGTGAAGAGTAGCCTGTACCAAAATCGTCCAGTGAAAAACCGACACCAAAACTTTTGGCATTGATTCATCACAGCAATCGCATGATCCAAATTCGCTAAAGCAGCTGTTTCAAGAATTTCTAGCTCCAGACAAGATGGCGCTATCTTAGAATGTTGGATTAAAAGATTTTGGAGTCTTACGCTGAAATTGTTTTGTAATAGATGGTCAGCGCCGATATTGACGCTAACTGAAATATTAATCTTTTTTTTGTTGCCAAATCTCTAGCTGGTTAAGCGCTGTTTCAATAACCCATTCTCCCACAACCATTTCCAATTCACTGCCATATAAATAGTAAAGGAATTCGCCAGGTAACACCAAGCCACGCTCAGGGTGCTGCCAACGTATCAAAGCTTCGACTCCGAAAACCTCTCCAGTTTTTAGATTAACTTTAGGTTGATAGTACAAAACCAACTCCTGATTTTTCAAGGCTAGTTCTAAGCGTTTAATTTGTTCTATGTGAGCTTGCATTTTCCTGTCCTGATCAGGATCGTAAAAATGATAACGATTTTTTCCCTTTTGCTTGGCTCGATACATGGCCTGATCCGCGTGACGTATCAGTGTATCGGCATCACTGTCGTCAGTTGGAAATAGGGAAACACCGATACTTGCCGATACTTGTAGCACCGTATCGTTAATTAAAACCGGTTGATAGACCTCGTCGAGGATTCGCTCAAGAATATGATAAATTTCTTCCTGTTCAATCAAATCTGAAAGCAATAGAATAAATTCGTCCCCGCCCAGTCGAGCCAATGTATCTTCAGCACGCAAAGTATTTTTGAGGCGTTCCGCTATTGCTATTAATAAATGATCTCCAACTGCGTGGCCGTGCTGGTCGTTAATGGGTTTGAAAAAAGTCCAAATCTAGGTAGCATACTGCGAGCGTAGTGCCCGCTCGGCGGGAGTGGGCTAGCGACTGGCCAAGTCGATAGGTTAGAAGCCGTCGATTAGGCACTCCAGTCAGTGGGTCAAAATGTGCGATTTTGTCGAGTTCCTCCTGATGGGCTTTCATCTGGCTAATATCCGAGAAGACGCCAATGTAATGCGACAATTGCCCGCTATTGTCGCGTACCACAGAGATACTGAGCATTTCTGCATACAGTTCGCCATTTTTGCGTTCGATTCCAGATCTCGCCACGCCAAAAAATCTCTTTGTGTTAAAGAATCGTACATCTCAGCATAAAAATCAGAGCTGTGTTTTCCCGATGTTAGTAAACTCGGAGTTTTACCAATAACCTCTTCTCGCAGGTATCCCGTGATACGCGTGAAGGAAGGATTGACGTCGATAATGACTGTTTTAGCGTCACAGACTAAGACTCCTTCGTGGGTATTGGCAAATACACTGGCTGCTAAGCGTAATTCAGCTTCCGCGCGTTTTCGTTCGCTAATATCCTGCGAATAGGCCAAACGAGCCTGAGGCTGACCATCGCGGGATTTAGTGACGGTAATATCCAGTAGTACTGGAAAACGACTACCATCTTTCCGGAGATGTTCAGATTCAAAGATACTGTGACCAGTTATGTCCATCTGTTGAATAATTGTTTTCACCTCATCTGCACGATCAGGCGGGAATAGTGACAATACTGGCCTCCCTACCAGCTCTTCTTGGGTAAACCCTCGCTGCTTTGCAAAGGCAGGATTCACCGATATTATCTGATTGGTTTTAGGGTTGCCGATTGCCAGCGCAAATTCAGCTTGTTCAAAAGCATTGCCCCACATTTTTAAGGTGGCTTCAGTTGCTTTTCGTTCGGTAATATCTTCTACCGTTGCTGCTCGAAAGATAATGTCTCCCTGGTTATCTTTGTAAACCGTGACATCAATGAGTACAGGGAATTCGGAGCCGTTTTTACGCAAGTGTATTGATTCAAAAATATGATGACCTTTGGCATTCGCTAGTCGAACTTGTTCTGGAATACTGTCTCTGACCGAAGGTGCATACGTTTCAAGCAACGGTATGCCTAGAACTTCATTGATTTCAAAACCATGCATACGGGCATAGGCATCGTTTACATGTGTAATAATTTCGTTATGAGGATCGACCACCACCATGCCCCAACCGGCATTCTGGAATACCGAGACATACTTTTTGACTTCCTCCTCCGCTCGTCGGCGCTGCGTAATGTCTAACACCAGGCCGTGGTAATAATCTACGGCACCATCTTGACCAAATACAGGCCGACCGCGCGACATCAACCAACGCGGGGAATCTTCCGGCGATAAGTTGACCTGCCATTCAATTTCAAACTCTCAGATTGGGAGTATGCCATCATCACAGCGTTTTTTGCTTTGTCTCGATCATTGGGAGCAATCGCATCGAGCCAAGATTGGAAACTTGGGATTATCGATGTATCTGAAATCCCATATAGCGACCACAGATTATCTGACCACATGTTTTCATTGGTCGCAGGAATCCATCGCCATGTTCCCGCATGAGACGCATCGAGAGCTAGGCGTAATAATTCTTCGCTTTGTCGAAGTGCGATTTCAGCAGTCTTACGTGAGGTAATATTACTGACAGTGGCTAGTGCAAATTGCTCGCCTTCCATTTCCATCAAATTCAGGCTGATTTCCAGAAAAAACTCTTTACCAGACCGATGGCGTCCTATGAGGTCGCGCATATGCATCATTTTTTCAGGTTCAGGACTTGCAACAAAGGCTTCTCGCATTTTGACGTGTGATGTACGGTATCGCTCAGGCACTAGAATCTCAATTGGCTGTCCGATTAACTCTTGCATCTGGTAGCCGAACATGTCAGCAAAAGCTGGGTTTACCATGACAATTAATCCTTGACTTTGAACTACAACCAGTCCTTCTAGGCAGGAGTCCCATACTTTGCTAAAACGTTTCTCTAGCGCCTCTTTTTCATGTTCAGCCGTTAGCAGCTCTGAAATATCTGAAAAGGCTAATACTGCCCCCGCTACTTGATTCATAGCGTTGATGTAGGGGTCTATCTGCATCAAATAGTGAAAATCCTTGTGATGCACGCGTTCCATGATGGATATGCGTTGGCTTACCACTTGCTCAATTCGATCCAGTAGTTTTGGTAATCTCAGGTGGCATGGCACTCTATCAATAGAGCGGCCTACGTCGCTGGAAACCAAGCCAAAAATGCGGGTTGCCAGCTCATTGAAGCGCGATATTCGCGCGTCCTTATCAACCACGACTAAACTAGTGCGAATGGAATTTTGAATATTGCTTAATATTTCGTTAAGTTCGATAGCTTCTTGCGACTTGGCTCGTAATTCGTCATTTAAGGTAGTAAGTTCCTCATTGGATGATTGCAGTTCCTCGTTAGACGCTTGTAATTCCTCGCTGGATGATTGCAATTCTTCGGTTAGGGACTGCAATTCCTCGTTTGCTGTTTCCATGGCTTCGATAACGGACTGCAAGTGCTCTCGTGAATCCGCCAGCTCTTGGCGCAAGTTATTGATTTCTTGTTCTGCATACGGGAATACGTTTTGGACAGACGACATTTCATGCTGACTTGAGAGTGTAGATTCTTCAAAGCAAATCAATAACGAAAACTCTGTGTTTTCATCAATCGGGCTGACACGCTTCAGAATGGGTTTGATAGCAATGTCGAGACCTTCGTAAGCCACAATTACTGTTACCCCTTCTAAGGTGGCTAGGTTTTCTTGTACCAAACGGTAACAAAGTGCCTTCAGTTCGTTGCGAAGACTTGGTACGCACAATGCGAAAACGGTGAATTCAACATTATCGTTTTGTAAGCTGAAATATCGACGCGCCCTCCCAAAAAAATGAATTGGTTCAAAGTTTGCGTTTACTAGAACGGCCGGCGGCGCAAATTCCTTAGCCAGTAAGGCAATGGACGCATCAACGAGGGTTTGCTTTTGCGGGGTAATTCCCGATTTGGGAAAGAGCGGTTGGTGAAGTAATAAACTGGATCTAAAACCGCTTTGCCGAACCGGATAAGTGGCGGTTGTATTGAGACGACGAAAAAGTTTGCAATCGCTATCGATAGCATCAAACAATGGACGACCCAAGCCAACTGACTCGGATCGTCCTAGCAGTAAAAGCCCATCTGGATTTAAACTGTAATGAAAAGTATGGATTAAATCTACTTGCTGGCTAGGCTTAAAGTAAATCAATAAATTCCTGCAGCTGATTAAGTCCATCTTGATGAATGGTGGATGTAACATCACGTCATGTGATGAAAAAACTACTAAATCGCGAATCTTTTTAGTGATACGCCATTCACCTAGATGAGGCACAAACCAATTTGCCCTGCGTTCTTCGGACATCGCTTCCAAACACTTGGCGTCATAAATTCCATTACGCGCTTTATCCAGAGCCCGGTGATCAATGTCGGTCGCAAAAATCCTAATATCGATTTCAGATAGGCGATCGTCGAGCAATTCTGCTAGCATGATGGCTATAGAATAAGGTTCTTCCCCTGTTGCGCAGCCAGGCACCCAAACCCTTAGTGCACCTAATTTCAATTTGCTCAAATGCTGTGCCAAGGTATTTTGCAGTACAACAAACACATCACTATCTCTGAAAAAAGCAGATACTGAGATTAAAAACGCTTGATGTAAGATCCGTAATTCATCTGAATTTTTTTTGATGTAATCAATATATTCCTTTAATGAATTTATGCCGAGATTACGGTAACGACGAATAATTTGTCTGCGTAAGGTGTTTTCTTTGTACTGGGTTGTATTCAGACCAGTAGCGCTTGCGACTAGCTTTATCAGACTCGAAAACGCTTCTTCCGTTATATCAAATTTTGGTATTAAGTCTCTCTCGATGAATTCATGGTTGTTCAGCCAGGTGATAATATCTTTTATACCGCCGACATGATCTGCTATATCTTGATTGATAATAGTTTCAGGCATAGACGGATGTATGGCCTCTTCTGGATTCTGCACAATAACAACTCCGCCTGATGCATTAATGTCCTTGGCGCCAAGAACACCATCATGGCCAGAGCCAGACAGAACAACAGCGGTGGCTTTATGTCCATATTGATGAGCAATTGATGAAAAARAAAGTCTATCTATTGATGGTGCAATCAGTGCAGAGG
>NZ_LAJX01000267.1 GCF_000963695.1 Methylocucumis oryzae | reverse complement strand
CGATGATTAACAGGACGGTGGCTAGCAGTAGGCTGTGCTGTTTTAGCCGCGTGACTAATCGAGGTTGCTTGGATATCTTCATTTACGGTCGTTTTTGTAGGCGGCTAGGGCATCTTCTAGGTTGTCATACCAATCGGCTTGACCATTGTGTAAGTAAATACCCGCCGTACAAAACTGTTTTAACGTGCCTTCACCATGCGATACCATAATTAAGCTGGATTGTCCGACCAAGTTTTTAAAGGCATCTGCGGCTTTTTTTTTTGAATGCAGCATCTCCTGTTGCGGTGACTTCGTCTGAGATATATACGTCGAAATTAAATGCTAGCGATAAGCCAAATTGCAGGCGAGAGCGCATACCTGACGAATAGGTTCTAATAGGTTCGTCAAAGGCTGAGCCAATTTCAGCGAAATCTTGGATAAACGCTAATTTTTCTTCAATATCGGCTTCATGCCCATAAATGCGACACACAAATTTGGCATTTTGCCTGCCTGTTAGCGAGCCTTGTAAACCGCCACCAAAGCCCATAGGCCACGATACTTTGCAGCGCCGTTCAATGTGGCCTTTAGAGGGATAGTCTGTGCCGCCAATTAAGCGTAATAGTGTCGATTTGCCTGCACCATTACGTCCAACTAACCCTACGCTGACATTTTTAGGGATAACAAATGAAATGTCTTTTAGAACCCATTTACCAGGGCCATGGGTAGTTTGGTAGCGTTTATAAACCTGATCAACAATAATCATTTGGTTTTCATCGCTTGCTCAAAACGTCTATGCAACGCTAAGCCAAAAAAAATTATAATAATTGCGCATAAATACAAATAGCTGAGTTCTAATCCTGGCACAGGGTGATAATAAGGTGAGAAATAACCGCGTGCGCCTTCTACACCATGTAATAATGGATTAATCAATATCCAGCTTCGATAAGGCTCAGGAAGGTTTGCGACAGGGAAAATAACTCCAGAAGTTAAATATAAAAATTTGCCAAAAAAATCGAGCACGATATTTATTTTTGGAATTAACTCTGTAGCTACTGACGAGATTAGCCCATATCCTATTCCCATTAACCACATGCCCAAATAATCAATAAAAGCAAGCAAAGGCTCTTCTGGGATTAAGTTTAAACCAAAAAAACTAGCGCCAAAACCTAAGGAAACCCCTATTAATAGTGATGTAAAACCTTCTAAAAAGCCGCGAACAAATAATGCATCTATGACTTTTTACTTGCCTATAAGTAAAAAGGCCGAGATTAGCGTTAACAGCATTTTGTACTTGCTTAGACGATCTTTGGAATACTAGACTAAATGTTAAGCCAATGATTAGCCATGAGGGGGTATCCATACCGCTGACGGTGCGCATACGAATAAATGTGAAAAGTAATATCAATACTGTGATATGTAATAAAGGCTCTAGTAGCAACCAAACCCAGGCAATACGTCCAGCTGAAAGACGTGTACTTGCCTCACGCAAAAACAAGGCATTCCATACCGATAAGGTGATAGCTAGTGCTGATCTGGGGTGTTCATAATCGTATTGCATTATTACATCTTGTGTAAGTACGCCAGTCAGGCGGGTGGTAACGATTTGATTCCGGTTATTATTAATTAATATGCCGTTATCAGGCTTGATTTGTTTAAATATAGAGGAATTTGTTGAACTTGTTTCCTCATAGTGTGCAATCTTATGATGGGAAAATCAACTTTAAATAGAATTTAGTTGATATTTGAATTTTAACTAGATGAATTAAATATGGATTTGATATTTGAGACGGTCATGTATCGGGTGAATAAGCCACCCGATACCCAGTAAAAAGAAAAACGGCTTAGCTTAAGCTTTTGCTTGCTACTTCGTATAAATCGCGGGAAATATGCTCTGTGGCGATGATGCGCTCTAATTGGGCAATCATTAAGGCTTGTCGGCTGTCGTCATAGCGCCGCCAAGTCGTTAGAGGGCTTAGCATACGTGAGGCAAGTTGAGGGTTTAAGCTATTTAACTCAATGATAATATCGCTGAGCAGTTGATAGCCGGTACCGTTTGCGGCATGAAAATGCAGTGGATTGCCTTGGCTAAATGAGCCAATTAACGCTCGCACTCTATTCGGTGTTTTTAGCTCAAACGCTGGGTGTTTTAGTAACGCTAACACCGTGTCATAAGTATCAAGGCCAGGGCTAGAGGCTTGTAGCGAAAACCACTTGTCAATAACCAAAGGTTCGTGCTGCCATTGTTGGTAAAAATCCATTAAACATTGCCGCCTTGCATAATGTGGATTATTAACCATAACCGATAACGCCGCCATTTGGTCGGTCATGTTTTTAGCGGTTTTAAATTGTTGGTGCGCCCAGTTTTTAATCGCTGCATCATCGAGAGTTGTTAGGTAATGTAAACAGGTGTTTTTGATACGTCTGCGACCGATGGCTTCTGCATTAAAACAACCTGATTCGTCTCTATGCTGATTTAAATACCAAGTTTGTAGTGCTTGTTGTAAATTTTCGGCTAAAGTTTTTGTGACGAATTCGCGAGCTTTATGAATCGCGACGACATCAATAATAGGCATTTGCTCTGCTAAATAAGTCTCAGATGGTAAGCTGAGTAAAAGCGAGAAATACGATAAGTCTTGCCAGGATTGCGCTAATAAATTTTGGAATGCATCAATTAAAATTGGGCTAAGCTGCAACGCAAGGCCGTTTTGTATATCGTTAATTAATCCCAAAATGATTTGAGTTGACAATTGTTGCCCGGCATCCCAGCGACTAAACGTGTCAGTATCATAATTGAGTAAAAATGCCAGTTCATCTAAGCTTCGTTCCATGACCAGCTTGACCGGAGCCGAGAATCCTCGCAGCAAAGAGACTACCGGTTGTTCTTTAATATCGTTAAAGACATAAGTATGGCTTGCTTGGGTTAATTCTAAAATGAGTTCGTTCGCTAAAGCGGTGTTTGAGTTAACTTGGCAAGGGATAGGCGTGCCTTGTTGGTCGATTAAGCCAAAGCGAACTGGGATATGCATGGGTTTTTTAACATGCTGTCCTGGTGTAGCTGGACAATGCTGGTCAATATTAAGCGTTAGTGCTTGCGTTGTTGCATTATAGTCGCTTGTAACGGTCAGTACCGGTGTTCCTGCTTGGGTGTACCAGAGTTTGAATTGCTCTAGGTCGATTGGGTTAGTCGTTGTCATAGCTAAGACAAAATCATCGCAGGTTACTGCTTGACCGTCATACTTCTCAAAATACCAGTCACAGCCTTTTCTAAAGCCTTGTTCACCTAGTAACGTGTGCAACATACGCACGACTTCTGCGCCTTTCTCATAGACGGTGAGTGTGTAAAAATTATTGATTTCGATATAAGCATCAGGGCGGACAGGATGCGCTAGCGGGCCGGCGTCTTCGGCAAATTGTCGGGTGCGTAAGTTAATAACATCTTCTATACGTTTTACTGCTTTTGAGGTGCGATCTGCGGTGAATTGTTGATCGCGAAATACGGTAAAACCTTCTTTTAGGCTTAGTTGAAACCAGTCTCGGCAAGTAATGCGGTTTCCGGTCCAGTTATGGAAATATTCATGAGCTATGACACTTTCAATATGCTCGTAGTCGTAGTCTGTCGCTGTGTCAGGGCGCGCTAAGACAAATTTGGTGTTAAAGATATTTAAGCCTTTGTTTTCCATCGCCCCCATATTGAAGTGGCTGACAGCGACAATCATGTATAAGTCTAAGTCGTACTCACGGCCATAGACTTCTTCATCCCAGGCCATAGAGTATTTTAACGATTGCATGGCATGTGCGCATTTGTCACGGTCATGGGGTTCGACAAAAATCTCTAAGTTGATTACGCGCCCTGATTGCGTCGTATAAGTGTCGTGAATGCACTCAAGTTGACCTGCGACCAAGGCGAATAAATAACACGGCTTATTAAAAGGATCTTGCCAGCTTACCCAGTGTTTATTATCGCTTAGCTCACCAGAGCCGGTTTTATTACCGTTGGATAGCAGCACAGGATAACGCTGCTTATCTCCGATAATTGTTGTGGTATAACGCGACATGACATCAGGGCGATCTAGGAAATAAGTTATTTTTCTAAAACCTTCCGCTTCGCATTGTGTGCATAACATGCCATTCGACAAGTACAAACCTTCTAATGCAGTATTGGCTTTAGGGTTAATACTATTTTCGATGGTTAAAGTGAACTCGCGTTGTTGCGGCACATTAGCGATGATTAACTGTTCATCGGTTTGTAAGTAATCAGGGTGCGATAACGTTTGTCCATCAAGCACGACGCTATGTAACACTAAATTTTCCCCCATTAATACCAAATCGGCATTATCCGACGATGAACTTGGATTTTTAACCAGGGATAACTGAGTTTTGACTAGCGTGTTATCTTCAGCTAAATCAAACGTTAAATCGACGGTATGAATCAGATAATCAGGAACTTGGTAATCTTTTAGAAATATCGTTTTAGGATTAGCGTCACGCATAGCGGAACCTATTGATGTGGGTGAGTTGATGCTTGGTTTTTGGCGGCGTAAATCACCACCATCGTCCATGCACTTATAAAACATAAACCACCGATAGGCGTAATCATGCCTAACCAGTGTAGCTTGAGAATAGCCAGTAAATATAAACTACCAGAAAATAAAATAATCCCTGCTAGCATGAATGCGCCGGCGCGGATTAACAGCGTTGACGTTGGTGTTTGCTGAGTAAGTATATGCAACAGAATTAAACCTAAGCCATGCCAGATTTGGTAGTGTACGCCTGTTTGGTAAACGCTAAGCAATTCAGGCGTAATGAGCGCTTTTAGGCCGTGCGCACCGAATGCGCCGAAAATGACACCTGTTAATGTCGCTATGCTACCCCATAATAAAAACGGTGTTGCCATTAATGTTCCCGAAGTCTAGGAATAAGCTGTACAAGATTACATGGCTTAGTGCGGTAATCGAGTTGTTCTTTAATTAAATGCTCCCAAGCCGTACGACACGCATTGGGTGAGCCGGGTAAGCAGAAAATATACGTGCCGTTGGCCACTCCGGCAACAGCACGTGATTGTATCGTTGAGGTTTTTATATCTTGATAAGACAACATACGAAAAACCTCACCAAAGCCATCTAAGGTTTTATCCAATAACGGTGTTATAGCTTCCGGTGTACCATCCCGCCCTGTTACACCTGTACCTCCCGTTGTGATAACAATGTCAACAGCATCGTCGGCGATCCAATTTGAGACCGCCGACCGTATCTGATAGATATTATCCGGTACAATCGTTTTGGCAATAACGTGATGCCCCGCTATTTCTATGCCTTGTCTTAAAGCTTGGCCCGATCTGTCATCTGATTCGCTACGGCTATCTGATATGACCAGAATCGCAATAGCGAGCGGTATAAACGTTTGTGCCTCAGTCATGGTAAAACTCAACAGTAATGGTTAGCAGAAGTTAAGTTTACCTTAACATCAAAAAGAAGCCGTCCTGACCGCGTTGAATATTGATTAACAAGCCTGTGCTAGGGTTAATGACTTGTTTAAATTCTTCAAGATTATGGACCCGGTAACGATTGGCTGAGACGATGACATCACCAGGGCGCAAGCCTGTGCGCCATACTTCGGAGCTGGTATCGATTTTTTCGATTAATACGCCTTCAACTTGATTTTTTGGTGAGTCACTTAAAATCGTACCCCGCAGTTTTTTATGTAATTTTTCACCGGCTAGTTGTGGACGCTCAGGTTTGCCAATTTTTGCCACGACTTTGCGTTTTTCATTGCCGTGATAATAGTCTATCTCTACATCATCGCCGACTTGCAATAAGCCTATAATATTGCGTATATCATGGCTATTTTTAACGGCTTTACCATTAGCGCCTACGATAATATCACCAGGCTCTAAACCTGCCTTCGCTGCGGGCGAATTACTTTCGATACGACTAATGACCGCACCTTGTTTGTTTTCTAAATTAAACGCATTGACCAGGTCTGGTGTTAAGTCTTGTGAGGTAATGCCTAATAAGCCGCGTCTTACTTCGCCGTGCTTAATTAAGGAATCTTTGATGGACATGACCATATTTGACGGGATTGCGAAGCCTATGCCAACATTGCCGCCGCTAGGTGCTAAGATTGCAGTGTTCATGCCGATTAATTCGCCACGCAAGTTGACTAGAGCACCACCTGAATTGCCCGGATTTATAGAGGCATCGGTTTGGATAAAGTCTTCGTAACCTTCAATGCCCAAACCGGAACGGCCTAAGGCGCTAATAATACCTGAGGTGACGGTTTGCCCTAAGCCGAATGGATTACCGATAGCAACGACGAAATCCCCGACTTTAAGCTGGCTAGAATCAGCAATAGGTAGTGCAGTTAAGTGGTCTGCCGGAATGCGAATAGCAGCCACATCGGCTTCTGGGTCAGTGCCTACCAGTTCGGCGTTGAGCTGACGGCCGTCGTTTTAAGGTCACAGTTATTTTATCGGCTTTATCAATTACATGGTTATTGGTTAATACTAGACCTTGACTAGCATCAATAATAAAACCTGAGCCTAAGCTATTTTTTTGCTGTTGTTTTGGCAAATTATAAAAATGTCGAAAAAAAGGGTCTTGTAATAACGGATTGTCGTTGATTTGAATATTAGTGGATGTTGAAATATTAACAACCGCAGGCATACTGCGTTCCAGCATCGGCGCTAAGGACGGCAGCGGTTGGTTGTTAACTGAGAAAGGTAAATCGGCATAACAAATCTGACTTAATACGAGCAAAGCAGGACATAATACTTTGGCGTAGGTGCTGAAAATTAGTTGTTTCATAGATAATCCACAGTAGTAGTTAATCGGGCATGATAGACAATATATGTCTTAAATTGTTTAATACAAGAGTGGTCGTTTGCGTGAATTGAAACATTTAATGCCACGTTGTTATTCGCGTAAACTGTATAAATCCTAATCATTTTAGTAAAGAGGTGAAAAATGGCTACCATTGCAGATCCTATTGTAGGTACCTGGTATAAAGACTTAGAAAATAACCTGACATTTAAGGTTATTAACATTGAAGAAAACGACGATTCTATCGAAGTTCAGTATTTAAACGGCGACATTGGCGAATATGACCATGACAGCTGGTATGGCTCTACGTTTGACTATATTGAGGACCCGGAAGATTGGAGTGCGCCGTATGATGAATTAGAAGAGGATGATTTAGGGTATAGCGACCCTGATAGTCACGGTCCCAGTGCTGATGACATGGACATCGACGATTTCTTAGACGAGGAATAAACATACCATGAAAATGGGTAAACAAGAGTTTTTGGATTGGCAAGCCAAGCGAATTACTTTGCTTGCAATGTCAGGCGCGGGTAAAACAACATTAGCGAATAAGCTACCAAAATCTAAATGGTTTCATTATTCGGGTGATTATCGTATTGGTACTAAGTATTTGAAAGAACCGATTTTGGATAATATTAAAAAACAGGCCATGACCGTGCCTTTCTTAAGGGATTTATTGCTATCTGACTCGATTTATATCAGTAGCAAAAATTACCGTCGAGAATTTAGCAGCAGTATCAAGTTTTTTGGGTAAGCTAGGTGATGCAAAGTTAGGTGGCTTGGCCTTAGCTGAATTTAAGCGCAGGCAAAAATTACATTACCAAGCGGAAGTGGCTGCTATGTTGGATGTGCCAGAGTTTATTCATAAGGCCGAAGACATTTATGGTTATAAGCATTTTATCAATGATGCTGGTGGTAGTGTTTGTGAACTAGATAATCAAGAAGTGTTAACCACGTTGGCTCAGCATACATTGATTATTTATATAAAAATCCCAGAGACATTAGAGCAAACGATTATTCAGCGTGCGAAATCTGATCCTAAACCCTTGTATTACCGAGAAGCTTTCTTAGATGAAAAATTGGCAGAGTTTTTGGCGTTACGAAATTATCAAAGCACTGAGCAAATGCCGCCTGATGAGTTTGTCACCTGGGTGTTTCCAGAGCTTTATAAATCAAGGTTGCCACGCTATGAAGCGATTGCCGAGCAATTAGGCTATACCATAGATGCGAACGATACGGCAGCGATTAAAACTGAAGAAGATTTTGTGCAATTAATCGCCGATGCTTTAGCGGCTAAATCATAATGGGTGGCTAACATGCCTTTAGTTGCTCATAACGATTTACCCACATTTGAACGTTTGCGTGGTGAAGGCGAGGAAGTCATAGAGGCGGAGCGTGCCCGGCATCAAGATATTCGTGAACTGCATATTGGTTTACTAAACATGATGCCCGACGCCGCATTAGAAGCGACGGAGCGCCAATTCTTTCGCTTAGTGGGCGCATGTAATCAAATCGTTCAGTTTCATATGCACCCGTTTACTATCGAAGGCTTGCCACGTAATGCCAAAGCCAGCGCCCATATTGAAAAATATTACGAGCCGTTTAGTAAAATTAAACAAGATGGCTTAGATGCATTAATTATTAGTGGTGCTAACGTGACACGCCCAAGGTTGCCCGAAGAAGATTTTTGGTTGCCATTGACGGAAGTATTTTCGTGGGCGCGTGAAAATGTGACCTCAGTCTTGTGTTCTTGTTTAGCCACTCATGCGATTATTGAATACCGCTATGGCATTGCTAGGAAACGTCTGCCTAATAAGCGCTGGGGGGTTTTTGCGCATAAGGTGTACGATAAAACACATCCGCTAGTCGCTGAAATTAATACTCGTTTTGATGTGCCGCATTCGCGTTTTAACGAGATATTTCAACAGGATATGCAAGCGCAGGGTCTGAAGGTATTAGCAGCGAGCCAAGAGGCTGGTGTGCATTTGGCTGTCAGTGAAGATGGTTTTCGTATCGTGTTCTTTCAAGGTCATCCTGAGTATGATGATATTAGTTTGCTGAAAGAATATAAGCGCGAAATCATGCGGTTTTATCTGTCGGAAATCGACGACTACCCACCTTTTCCTGAGCATTATTTCGATGCGGCGGCGCAACAAATTCTTTTGGACTATCAGCAGCATGTTCGCTCTGCTAAATGTTCAGGATTGCCGTTAACTGAATTTCCTGAGTCGTTAATATTGCCAGGGCTTGATAATACTTGGCGCGATACCGCAAAAGCCGTATTTAATAACTGGTTAGGAAAAAGTTTATCAATTGACCAATCAAGATAGACGCAAGCTGTTTATGGACGGTGTTGATCCTAATAATCCGTTAGGGCTGCGTTAGGTTGATGAGCTAACTGACTCGCTGGCCATTAATTTTTATCGTATTTTGACGTTTTAGCATTTAACATTTTTAAGAGTCCAAAACGTGTTTTGGACTCTTATGGTTTAATCAACTACTAGCCATTTGAGTAATCACTAAATTGGCGGCTAATCGACCTGTTTCTGCGGCACCGTTCATAAAACCGTAAAAAGCATCGCTTAGGTGTTCACCGGCAAAAATTAAATGACCGACATTAACCTGTTGCTGCTCATCTGGATTATTAGAATCTATCCAAAAATAATCGCTAAACCGTGTTAACTGACCGGGTTTAAAATTAGCATAACCCCCTTGGGTATAAGGGCTTTGTGTCCACGAGCTGTGAACCACATGACCGGTAAAAGCAGTATTTGCACCTGGAGTAAATGTATTTAACCGCTCAGTGAATTGTTGGGCTAATGCGTCGACATTGGCAACACTAGCAAGCTCTCTTGCTTGTTTGCCACCTAAGAAAAAATTAAGCGCGGCATCGTTACGCTCCGGTTGCCGTTGAGTTTCATCCCAAATTTCTGACACACCTTTAATTCCCCAGGCAGCGAGGGTAAAGCCACTGTCTTGACGCCAGAAACGGTTGCTAAAACCAGCAATCACTTTTTCATTTGAGCCTAGTTTACCTTGCGCAATAAACTGTTTTAACCGTGTTGGTAGTTTGACGTTAACTGTAACGGTGTTTAAGGCAGGGAAGGGTATGGCTATAATCACATAATCTGCGTTAATGACCGAACCATCGGCAAAGCTTAACGTGTAACTGGCATCGGCTTGACTAATGGCTGTTAAACGCTTATTTAAATGAACCTGTTTGTCTAGGGTATTCGCTAAGGCATGGGCGATTTGTTGGCTACCGCCTATAACGGCAAACGCTTCATCGCTATAACTTAACAAATCTACGTGTTGACCGTTGACTACTGGCAAAATCGTGATGAGCTGCAGTGCTGACGAGGCGCTGGCTTCAACACCGTATTCGGTATGAATCATGCTGTGCAGTAGTTGTTTAATATAAAGCTTGGGGATTTTATCGGCGTGTAATTCTAAATAGTCCGCTACCGATAACTGGTCAAAAAACGGCGCGTTAGTGTCCCAATCTTCGTCTAATAATGCCGAGTCAATTGCGATTTGTGCCGCAATCGCGCGCAAATCATCGGCGAGTTCTGCTTCTGTGCGGCTAATGCCATTAAAGTAAAAAGCTTCTTTAGGATAGGGTAGGCTATCGGCATCTTCCAGCTTGTTAAACAGTTTAATATCAAAATCAGCGACTAAATCGAGCATGTCGGCATGGTCAGTATTAATCAATTCAGCGCCTATATCAACCGTTAGGCCGTTCTGAATTTGTTTAGAAAATGTTCTACCGCCTACCCGGTTTCTTGCTTCGTATACATCGGCGATAATGCCGACTTGTTTAAGTTGGTACGCTGCATTCAAGCCGGCAAGCCCTGCGCCAATAATGACAACATTCGCTCTCGGTGTGATTGGCACAGCAAATGCGTTAGTCGTTAAGCCACCTGTTAAGCCAAGTAAGCTCGCCAGGGTACTGGTTTTAATAAAGCGGCGTCTGCTGGTATTGGCAAGTTCTTTAGGGATGGGTAAAGGAAGGTGTTGTTCCTTTAAATACTCGTATCTAGCGTTTTGTAACGCCAAGATTAGTCGTCTAATTAGCGGGGTACGGCCCATTGGTTTCTCCTCATAGTGTTATTTCGTCATCGATTTTAGCAGTAATTCACGATTTAGAAACTGCTAAACAGACAAGAGGAATAAATAAACAATTATCGTTATATACTTTTATATATAATTTTTCATTGTGGGCTTACAACAAGCATTGTTAGCACAACTTAACCAGCGTCTGTTTGATGAATCAGACGTTTTTTATTTAGGAGGCTTCATGAAAGCAAGTGCGCGAAATCAATTTTTTTGGCAAAATAACCGATGTTGTCGTTGGTGTTGTTGTTAACGTAACGGTTTCGGTAGCGTTAAAAGGTGGTGAAACTATCGTGGCGTCGGTGTGACGAGAGTTGGCAGAGACTTTAGGAATTAAGGCCGGTATTGATGTGAGTGCCTTGGTCAGAGCACCACAAGTCATCATTGTATCCGACTTTGGTGGCTATCGTTTATCGGCCCGCAATCAGTTGTCTGGAACAGTTAGCCAGATTCACAAAGGCCAAGTAAATTCAGAGGTCGTGCTTGGCTTAGTCGACGGCGATACCATTATTGCTACGGTAACCAATGATAGTTGGGTTTGACGGAAGGTGCTGCCGCAACAGCCGTGTTTAAAGCCGGTGCTGTTTTATTAGGCGTAGCTGCTTAAAACGCAACAAAACGTCGATTCCCGGTGTTATCAGCCGGGAATCGACGTTTTTTGTTATAAGCTACTTTATAAACATGATTAAATCCATGCGCTTACGATTGTCGGTTACCAACTTAAGACGGGACAAGTCATTCAGAACGCAGGACGCCGTAAATACGTCCCTGTAGGCTTGGCGGCAGCATCCCTGCTGCCGACACCTGGAGCCACAAGGATGTGGTGAATGCAGAAAACGCACGACTGCAGGACGCAGAGCAATGCAGGAGCTATTGCCGAGG
>NZ_LAJX01000266.1 GCF_000963695.1 Methylocucumis oryzae | reverse complement strand
CCAAGATATTTTTGAGGGATTCATTACCTACTCCAAGCAATTGTGATGCGAAAAAATTTCTTGAAAAGTATTTCGACTTGATTATAAATTGAAGTTCTTAATATAAATTATCAACATCATCAGACTTAGCGTAATCGACACCGACGCTCATCACAAAACTGGACACTTCTTCAATATTCATTGTCGACTGAATCGTCTTATCTTTATGAACCATCACGGTAAAACCGGAAGTCGGATTCGGTGATGTTGGAATATACAAGATATAACAATCGCCAATGCGATTCGTCACATAAGCTGGCACCCACATGCCGTCTTTAGGATATTCGACATAGACGACATTGTGTATTTGCGGCTCATCGGTAGTCAGAAACAAGCGCAATAGTTTTCGAGTGACTCGATAAATACTTCCAATGAGCGGAATGCGGTTAATAAACGATTCCAAAACATACAGTACATGGGCTTTATCATTTTTAAGCAGCTTGCCAAAATAAACTAATAAGCTGATAGCTGAGGCAAATAATAGAGTTGTCACCAATGGATTGTCATACTTACCATGTACCAGCAACACAAAATCCCTTAAAAAACTTTGTACATAAAAAATAATTTGGAATATCAGTGCAATAGGAAGAAAACCAATTACACCAATCAAAAAATAATTAACTATCATTTTAAGCGTATTTTTCATGTCGCCCCCAGTGTTGAATTTTATTATTGAGAAAAATGAATCTTTCCATAAGAATTGCTCTGTGTAGCTGTCGCTTAATTGGTTGTGCGGCGAAGTCCATTTCTATGATTTGCGCAGCATAGCCTTTATCGGCATTAACATAACCAAATCCGCTCACGAACGCCTATAAGCCATTGCATTGACGCTTAATTTCATGCTACCAATTTTTTTATTCCACCTGAATTTCTACTAGCGGTAAAGGCTTGAGTGGGTCGTTTCAAGCCTTGGTCTGAGGTTGCTTTTTGCATGGTGTTGATAACAGTAGGGTTCGGTGAAAAATATTCCGGTGTGCTCCACTGGCTCCATTTGTATTTGATAGTATCGAAATCATCCAGCATTATGAATCTGCGACAAATGGAGTGAATTTGCGTGCGCTGGTTTAAATTATTTTAATTAGTTTGAATAAGCCTAAAGTGTGTTTTTTTATAGCTAGTGCTTGCAAGAAAATCTCTGAAAGCCATATTCAACGCGGCTTACAGACAATTTCTACAATCGAGGTTTTTTAAAACTTACCATGTTCAATATGCCACCCTAACTCGTGTGGATGTAGGATACTAATTTCTAATGGAATTCTCTAATTCCTAAATAAAAWTTGCAAAAATCTTCGTCATGAT
>NZ_LAJX01000265.1 GCF_000963695.1 Methylocucumis oryzae | reverse complement strand
ATGCTTCAGGCAGTTATAGCTCAAATGGTCAAAWTTTTTTGGTTTAGGTAGGGTGCGCTGTGCGCACCTTTTATAAGTTTTCCATTAAAAATCAATGAAAAAGGTGCGCACAGCGCACCCTACGACAACACAAGATTCCGAAAACTTGACAGTTCAGAGTTGTTTTTACAATCATGCTAGGGTACGCAATGCGTACCCTAAATAAATGCCTACATGACGCTTTGTGCATCGGTCTAAATTTATAGCGCTGCACGTTCAGCGTTTAACAGCTCAATAACAGGTTGCGTATCAGGGCGCACACCACGCCAGATAAAAAACGCTTCAGCCGCTTGTTCGACTAACATGCCTAAACCATCCAAGCTATGACGGGCACCGTGTTCATGTCCCCATTGCACAAACGGGGTAGCTTGATTGGCATACGCTAAATCATAGCAAACCCCATTTGTTGCTAACACCGAATCAGGTAAAGCAGGCAAGTCTTGGCTTAAACTGGCTGAGGTTGCATTAATAATTAAGTCAAAGGCTTGATTAGTTAACTGCTCCAAACCACAGGCGGCTAGCGTACCCTCTGTTTTAAAGTCATCGGCTAATTGCATGGCTTTAGCTACCGTGCGATTAGCGATGACCAATTGCTTAGGTTGTTCAGCCAGAATAGGCGCAACAATGCCACGCGTAGCACCGCCTGCACCTAATATCAAAACATTAAGCCCTGATAACTGAAGGTGATGATTATCCTTTAAATCGGTAATCAGCCCTACACCATCGGTGTTATCGCCAAAAATCTTGCCATCGGTATGTACACTTAAGGTGTTTACCGCTTTGCTTAACCGGGCACGCTCGCTGGTGTATTCGGCATAAGCCCAGGCCAATTCCTTAAGCGGCACGGTGCAATTCAAGCCTTTACCGCCGTTAGCAAAAAAATCCGCTACCACGGCGCGGAACTCTTCAGGTGCGACTTCTTCCGCGCTATAGCTTAAGTGTTGTCCGGTTTGCTCGGCAAATAAACGGTGGATGCGTGGGGATTTACTATGCATAATGGGTTGACCCAGTACTGCATAGCTATCTAACTGACTCATAACTGAACTCGCTGCTTATTTTTCAAGACTTCAACAATAAAGACGACAACAATTAAAATAATCGTGTTTAAGATGCTAATCCATAAAAAATTGGGACTATAAGGAATGATAATAGCCAGAATGGCTAAGTAAAAACCAATTAAACTAAAACGCCAACCTAAGCGCAGCCCTTCAAGCATCGTCGCCAGCGCCATGAGTAATAAGACATTCACACAGGCTTGTTCGGGCGATAAATGCCCTGTTTTGACTAACACGAATACAGCGCCTAACGTCACTAATAACATTAGCCAATGCGTGCTTTGTAATAGCGCAGTTTTTTTAAAGTCAGTTTGACCGCTTAACACGCCTTGTCGCCAACCGATAAATATCGCGCAAAGCGGAAAAAATACCGCTAGCGCTAGCCAATAATGAAAGCTATTTTGTGGCGAAAAATGCGTAATGCTGACTCCGATTAACGCCAGTATCAGTAATAAGGCTAGCGCGGCTTCTTCAAGTCGTGCAAAAGCTTGGTTTGTTGTTATATTTATTTCTGACATGCTTCACTCCCCCTCATAACTTTAAAGTGGTTAATTTTTGGCTACACACTTAAGATGGGACATGGCGTTTAGAGCGACAGAAAATTGCTCCTCGGCAATAGCTCCTGCATTGCTCTACCTCCTGCGTCCTGCGGTCTGAATGACCTGTCCCGTCTTAAGTTGGTAGCCTAATTTTTTATTTTTTCAACCTGTCTTCTCTAAACCATTGTGCAACAGTTTTAGCAAAATAGGTTAACACCGCATCGCTACCTGCTCGCTTAAAAGCCAATAACGACTCTAACACTACTGCTTTTTCATCAAGCCAGCCGTTTTGGGCGGCGGCTTTAATCATGGCATACTCACCGCTTACTTGATAAGCGAAAGTTGGAACGCCAAAATCTTGTTTAACGCGTTGAATAATATCCAAATACGGCATACCTGGCTTGACCATAACCATATCCGCGCCTTCTTGTAAATCCAGCTCCACTTCGCGTAAAGCCTCATTGCTATTACCAGGATCCATTTGATAACTTTTTTTTTATCGGCCTTACCTAAATTACCGGACGAGCCAACGGCATCGCGGAATGGGCCATAGAATGCCGATGCATATTTGGCTGAATACGCCAAAATTAACGTGTTAATAAAACCTTGCTGCTCAAGCGCTTGTCGAATAGCCCCGATACGCCCATCCATCATATCTGACGGCGCAACAATATCTGCACCGGCTTCAGCATGACATAATGTTTGCTTCACTAACACCTCGACAGTTTCATCGTTTAACACATAACCGGCGTCATTGATTAAACCATCTTGACCATGTGAGGTATAAGGGTCTAACGCAACATCGGTGATAATCCCTAAGTTAGGCACGGCTTGTTTTAATGCTTTAACCGCGCGCGGGACTAAACCCTCTGGGTTATAGGCTTCTTCGGCGTTAGCGGTTTTTTTATCGCCAGCAATCACGGGGAATAACGCAATAGCTGGAATGCCTAGCTCGTTGATTTCATGGGCTTCTTTTAACAATAAATCCAAGCTAAACCTCGAGATACCCGGCATAGACGGAATCGCGTGTTGTAGGTTTTCACCTTCAGTCACAAACATTGGGTAAATCAAATCGTCTACGGTAACAACGTGTTCCCGCATTAAGCGCCTAGAGAAGTCGTGGTAACGCATTCTGCGCATACGAGTGGGGATTGAGAGGTGTTTGATGTTATGATAAGTCATTGGGTTACGGCTCATGGTTGCGTTGAAGGCCAGCGCATACTACGCCGACATTGACAAAACTTATACCTCGCCCAATTTGAGAACTGTAGTTGTATCCCTGACGGAATGACGGGTATACAACATTATGGGTTTCTGATTAGACGCGGTTTAACAATAAAATCGTTTCATTTTAGAGGAATTTATGAATAGAAAGTACTTTATATTATTCATGCTGACGGCGATATTAGGACTCATCACGCCATTAAGCACGGTTAACGCAGAAAACTTACAGCCACCACAATTAGCGATTCAACACGCATCTGACCAACTACAAACGCGCTTACAAGATAAATCCTTTACCAAAGATTTTGCCAAGATTACCGAATACGTCCAACAAGTGATTTATCCGCACACGGATTTCGACAGAATTTCGGCCTTAGTATTAGGCAAGCTATGGAAAAGCGCGACCCTAGACGAGCGCGAACGTTTCAAAAAAGAATTTCAAACCTTATTAGTCAGAACCTATTCACGCGCATTTGTCGAATTTAAAGAATGGACGGTACGGTTCTTACCATTAGAAATGGAAGCTAATGCAGCTAAAGTCATTGTTAAAACCCAAGTCTTGCAACCTGGTATACAACCGATAGCGGTCGATTATCGCATGGCATTAACTGACGGCGAATGGAAAGCTTACGATATTTTGATTGAAGGCGTGAGTTTGGTAACGAATTATCGCTCAACGTTTAGCAACGAAGTGCAAACCAAAGGCTCGTTGAATGCCGTTATCGACGGTTTAGCCAAGCGCAATGCGGAAGCATTAGCCGCAAAACCGAGTAATCATTCTTAATAATTAACCTAGGATTGTTAAAAAGCGAGTGACTGAATACCCGCAATTATCTGAAAGCCTAATCACCGCAGGTCTAACTGATTGGGCGAACTGGCTACCTGAAGCTTGGCCTAAAGTCTGGTCAGCGCAAAAACACGGTCAGTTACCAACCTGGTTGGCTCATGTCAATGCCATTCCTGAACAAGCTACCCCGTATCGCCGATTAGACCAAGATACTGTTACTATTGGCCAAGAAAGTGAACTTGACCCTATCACCTATCAGCGTCTATTAACCGCATTAACAGCGTTAAAGCCTTGGCGTAAAGGGCCTTATCAATTATATGGCATTACTATTGATACAGAATGGCGTTCGGATTGGAAATGGACGCGCGTTAGCCCCCATATTTCATCGCTAAAAAATCGGCTAGTTCTCGATGTGGGCTGCGGTAATGGCTATCATTGTTGGCGCATGTTAGGGGCGGGTGCGAGATGTGTATTAGGCATTGAACCGTTTATGTTAAATGTTGTGCAGTTTACCGCGATAAAAAGGCTGTATGGCGCTGCGCTTGTGCATTTACTACCGTTTACGCTAGAAGAACTGCCGGTTGCAAGCCAAGCCTTTGATACCGTGTTTTCTATGGGGGTGTTATACCATCGCCGCTCACCCATTGAGCATTTACTAATGCTTAAAGAACATTTAAGACCTGGGGGCGAATTAGTGCTAGAAACATTAGTGATTGATGGTAATGCACAAACGGTTTTAATGCCAGAAGGTCGCTATGCCAATATGCGTAATGTTTGGTTTATTCCAAGCTGTGCTACGTTAATGCTCTGGCTGAAACGGTGTGGTTTTAGTGATTGCCGACTTGTTGATGTAACCGTGACTAGCTTAGATGAGCAACGTAGCACCGCATGGATGCCTAGCCAATCCTTACCAGATTTTTTAAATCCAAACGATTTAAGCGTAACCATAGAAGGTTTGCCAGCGCCTAAACGGGCTATTGTTATCGCGAATCGAACGTAAAAATGCTGACTCAACGATATTATGGGACGATACGATCAAGTAAAACCTAGACGCGGTGGTCGTTATTCAGGCCGCAACGATAAAACTGCTCATCAAGGCGTTAAAGTTAGTTTAATCACGACACTGGCTTTAATGTTGCTTTCTGCGGCGGCGGGTTATTACGCCCGCGAGATATTCACGTTTGTCCAACACCATGCTGCGTTGCCGATTAAGCTATTAACACTGCCAAGCCAGACACCCTCTGAGGACACGACAACACCGGCAGTGGTGCCGCAAAGCAACAGCGACGATGACAGTGCTATTCAACCGTTAGGCACTGTTGATACGCCTGTGCTGTTACCTGAGCTAAACAGTAGCGACAGCACTATCAAAGAAGCGACTGTTGCTTTATCCCCTGGTTTAGCGCCTTGGTTAAACCAGCCAGAATTAATAAAAACCACCGTAGCAATTATCAATGACTTCTCGCAAGGCCAGCGTAGCGCTAAACATCTACGCTTTTTAAAGCCTAGCAGTGCTTTTACCGTCGCACAGAATAACGAAGTGTTAGTCATTGCCGAATCGTCTTATCACCGCTACGACGCGTTAACCCAAGCAATTAACGCCATTGATGCCGACCAGTTTCTACAAACCTATAAAAAAGTTCAGGCCATTAGTCACACAAGCGTTAAATGAATTCGGCTACCCAGAAGAAAGTCGTTTTGAAGACAGTATTGCAAAAGCCGTCGCTGAAATTCTGGCTGCACCCATCCTAGACCACCCTCCAGCAGTTATCCTAGCCGGCCCGCGCTATAAATTCGCAGATGCCCAGCTAGAAGCGCTCAACCCTGTACATAAGCAAATGCTGCGTTTAGGCCCTGAAAACAGCCGAATTATTCAAAACAAAGCCCGGCTATTGCTAGAAACATTATCTAACGTTTACGAATAATGCGTTGGTTTGGGTCGTATACAAACCCGCTAAAATCAACTAAAATGCCCGCCTTCTCAAAGGGGTGTTAGCTCAGTTGGTAGAGCAGTGGACTCTTAATCCATAGGTCCAGGGTTCGAGTCCCTGACGCCCCACCAGTAAAATCAATGTCTTAAGTGATAATTTGAGTTTATTCTTTTGCCTCAAATAAAAATTGTCGCATTTTTGTCGCACTTCAAAAAAAACAGCCATAACAAACCGCAACAATTGCCGACATTTCAGACACAAAAAAACCGGCCTTATTGCCGGTTTAAAGTGCATTCTATGCGCAGCTAACGAATTTAATAATTCGTTTTTTTAAAATGATAATCCATCAGACTGAATACTCAACTTAATAAATCCTCTCAATCGTGGCTTTACTTTTAACTCCATATATTCACCTCAGATGAAAAGAATAAACATTTTAAATATTCTGAAAATTGCGATTTACAAGATATTTTTACCTTTTTTACTGTTATTTAGTACTAATAGCTTTGGTGAATCAAAAATAATTCTTACAGGCTCGTTTGTTGGTAGACAGATAATACTTAAATGGCAACCAGTTGCAGGAGCAATTCATTATGGTGTCTGTTATGCGACTGAACCAATTGATGATATTAGCAAATGTTTAGATTATTCAGGTGGAACATGGGACTACACTTTCAGTACCAATTATAAGACTAGCAATTTAAATTATGGAACAAATTATTTCTTCCGTGTTTTATCAGAAGAGAGCAATGGAGCTTATAAACAAGTTAGCAATCTTATAGAAATTACACCAATACCAATTGGCTCACTCAATGACACGGGGATAGTGAACTGTTTTGATATGGAAAATGTTAACTCGCCCTGCCCAGTTAATGATTACCCTAATCAAGATGCTGAATTTGGACGAGACAAACTTTATAACGATGAAAGTGATGGTAAAGCAGGCTTCTCTTACACAAAAATTGACCAATACGGAGTACCACTTTCAATTGATGCTAAAAATTACTCTTGTACTAAGGACAATGTTTCAGGGTTAATGTGGGAGAGAAAAGGTAGCATTCCTGATTTAAATCAAGACAGCTCGAATTATAGTTGGTTTAATCCTTCTAAATTTAAAAATGGCGGAAATCCGGGTTTGAAAATTAGTCATTTTGGTTGCAAGGAATTATCATTTTTGTAATACAAATGAGTATGTCAAAGCAATTAATAATAAAAGATTGTGTGGATATAATGATTGGCGAATACCAACACTACAGGAATTAGTTTCCTTAGTTAATTATGGCGATTATCTACCTGGACATGGTGTAACTACAAAGATTAGTCCATTGATGGGTACAAGTGGTTTAGTATCAAGCACTAACTGGTCATCTACTACTTATGCGGCTGATAGCAATTATGCTTGGGCAATAGACTTCGAAACAGGTAGAGTTCGTTACATGCTAAAAAAAACATCTGGTGCGATTATATTAGTTCGTGAGGATAAGTAGCTTTATATGAAGTTTTCTACATTTATTTTAGCGTGTTCTTTCATTTTCTATCCTATACCGAATTATAGTCAAACTTGTAATTTTAAAATGGTTGCTAGTACCCCAGATTCCAGATTTAGTTTAAGTGCTGATGGCTCAACTGTTACAGATAAAATAACTCGGTTAATGTGGACTCGTTGCGTTTTTGGAAAAGTATGGACAGGTAACAAATGCGAAGGTGAAGCAACAGTCTACACTTGGCAAGAAGCATTACAATCTACCTACGGAACAAGTTGGAGAATACCCAATATAAAAGAGTTGCTGTCTATAGTTGAAAGTCGCTGCTACAACCCAGCAATAAATTTAAAATTTTTCCCTGATATTTCAGATTTGCGATTTGTTTCTTCATCTCATCATGCATATTATATTGGAACGGTATGGAGTATAGACTTTGTTGATGGTCATGACGTTCTTAGTAGTGGTAGCAGCAGAATTTTTTTCTGTTAGATTTGTTAAGTCAATTCCTTAGGGATTATGAAATCACACCACTAATCTTCGATAACCACCCATAAACTATTATCGCAAGTTCGTTATCACTCAATTCATCAATCGAACGATTATTAAACATACGCGACATAGCAGCCGGGTCTAATGGTTCGCCAAAAGATAAGTTACCATCAATAACAGCCTGTAATTGCTCATCTGTTAACGGTGGGTAATTTTGTAATGTCTGAACGCTGGCGCGTTCGAGGTTAACCAGTCTGGTAAGGATACTGTTTTTCATTTACGTGCTGCCTCTAGCGCTTCAATACGCTGAATTAAGTCTGTTGTTTCAATAAGTTTAGCCTGAGTTCCTAAATTAGACAGCAACTGCCCGCCAATATCGGATGAAATATCCCCGCGAGCAATGCTGTCAATTACATATTGTCCGATAGTTGCCAAGGTGTCGTTATTTGCTATATCAAAAGTCACCGCTTCTGTTTGTGGCTTAAGCGGCGGACAAATTCTATCCAGCAAAACTTTACATGCTTGCACATCACCAGCTTTGGTTTGAGCTAA
>NZ_LAJX01000264.1 GCF_000963695.1 Methylocucumis oryzae | reverse complement strand
ACCAATCAGAAAGCCATAGTTTTACATACCCGTCATTCCGGCAGGGATTGCCGGAATCCAGTGCCATGGATGGCGCTCTTCAAGTCCCCCTGTGTTCTTGGCAATCCATGCCGAGATGACGACCCGGAGACGAACTACGGTTCTCTAATTGGGCGGGCTATAATAAGGCGACAGCATCGCTATGTTGGCTTCTTGAGTGATTTCGCCATCAAACAGTTTGACTGACAGATTGCCATTGACTTGTTTGGCAAAAGGAATCAATAAGCCGTCAATATAGTTTTGCGCATTTTCTACTGAATCGAATTCGTAAAACCCGCCTACGGTTTTCGTGTTCAAGCCACTTAACCAAGTTTTTGATTTCAAACCTTTATATTTTTTCATCTCGACATTAATCGGCTCCCAATCGATTTGCTCAAAGGGAATAGCAACTTGAAACTCAGCATATAAAAAACGTTTTTTTCATTTTGGTTCTCAGTTTGTTATTTATTGCAATTGATTCTTTAAAGTGGGGGTAAATTCAGTGCGTAAGACAGTTTCGCGACAGCAAACCGCCATCGGTGTGCCTCGAAACGGCAGATTGCCTATCGGCGAATCCGACTTACCGCGTTTTTTGCTTTATTGTAAACCTCATTATTTTCCCTTTTACCTACGGCAATAACAAAAACAACGATTTCTTGATCATCCACTTCATAAACAAGCCGATAACCTGCTGAGCGAAGTTTAATTTTATAAGCACAATCAAAATCACGTAACTTATTGGATTGAATATGAGGATTTTCCAAGCATTTTTTCAATTTACTTTTAAACTGAACTTTAATGCTATTATCCAAACTATCCCACTCTCTTTTTTTGCGCTTGGCAAAAATTTTAATTTATAAGTCATCAAGCGATACTTCAATGGCCAAATGCCTTTCTGCTTGCCTTGCCTTGACCAGTTCACCTAACTCATAATCTTCTAATTTATCCATTAGCAACTCGTATACTTCTGCAGGGACAAGATAGGCTGTTGGAAGATTATGGTTGAGAATAGCGATAGCCTCCCCTTCGGCTTTGTTTAATAAAGCCGTTGGATTTTTCTTTAGTTCAGAAATACTTGCGCTAAATGAAGCCAATATTTGTTGCATAAATACACCACAATAAACACTAAATTAAGTGCTTATATTAGCCCTTTATTTGAGAAATGCAAACTTGGCTGTTGTGCGGAGCCTAACTATTGATTAGCGCGTAGGGTGGTTTCGCGACAGCAAACCGCCATCGGTGTACCCCGAAACGGCGGATTGCCTATCGGCGAATCCACCTTACCGCGTTTGAAAGACTTGTTTTGCTAAATCTATGCCTACTCGTTTAATATTCATTTGGGATTCCTCCGCCGTTTTGTCTGATACCTTAATCATATCAGTCTGGCACCTCGATGCCGATAGGTAGGAGGAGTCCATCCCATTGCCTTACC
Organism: Methylocucumis oryzae; assembly: GCF_000963695.1. Classification (GTDB taxonomy): domain Bacteria; phylum Pseudomonadota; class Gammaproteobacteria; order Methylococcales; family Methylomonadaceae; genus Methylovulum; species Methylovulum oryzae. The sequence goes on along the minus strand of NZ_LAJX01000264.1, from coordinate 6,769 downwards.
GCGTTGTTATGCTATTAAATTTTCTGACTGCAGAAATTCAAAAAACCTGTCCAAGATATTCTTGTTACGTTCAATTACTTGTTTCTCTTCAAATTCATCGTAACCAATGAGATCAACTATTTCAGCGATTTTACTCGGGTCTTTGTAACTTCCACGCCGCTGCTCACCACTATATATTTTCTTTTTGTCTTTAAATCGGTAGTCTGAGGCTTTGATATTAATACTGCTTTCAAGCAACACTTTATTTCCTAATGAATCAAGATTACTTTCAGTTTTTAAGCCTTTTTTCCATTTCTTGTCGCTTTTTCGAATAGATATGTTCTAAGTGAAAAATTTCACTCAAGCCTAGAAGATTCTGGTTAGGAAAAGTAAAAGCATACCAAGTAATCATTGAGCGTGTTGCGCTCCTTTGATTAGTGAAGACGTAATTTTCAAAAGAAGTACGTGCTTGAAATCCGTTAAACTTATATTTAGAAAATGTGGCTTCACCACCATTTACGATATTAACCATCTCATCATATACAGGTGTACGCAATGCATTTACGCCGGGATTGGTGATAGCATAAGCAAAAATAAAAGCGGTAATTTTATCCAAAAACTTGCAGAACTTTGCTTCCTCCAGCATTCCATCTTCAGTTCTGTTTTGCAAAAAAATATACGGATGTTATATGTTGCCACATCCCATTCGGAGCATAATTCAGTACAAAAAACTTCTTGAGAACATTGTCCGAAAATTGTTTTTTATCTTGATCGGATACGCTTTCCCAAAACAACGCAAGTGCCTTCAGCTCATCAATTGTATTGGATTGTTTTAGATACTGGTACTTATTACGCTCATAGAATTTTCGCAAGGCTTCAGTTGTTGAGCTTTTGTTCCCTTCTTTAGCACGTAAGAAATACATATAACGTGCAAATAAATCATCCATCGGTGTCCCAGTGATTGGCTTGAATACTGAGTTTGTTATTTCCTCAAGCTTTTTCCACTCAGTAATAAACTCATCTTTACTGCCGAGGGAGCCATAGTATTTATAGAATTGAGCTTTGAATATATCAGCATCTGACAGTGGCAGACCACGATCATTAAGAGTCGAGAAAATACGAAGTGCCGTGTCCTGCGACTCAGCCTCAATAGGAAGAAGGATGCAATTGCCCAGAATACGGGCAGGCAAATAGGGGAAATAAGCCGGAAATGTTTGCAAAAAATCATCAATTTTTTTCTGGAAAAAATTGATAGTTCAAAACATATTGACTCTTACTGCCCTGTTTAACTATTCCGGTACGAAGCAGTTCAAGAAATTCTTCTTTGTCATTATCTGTGGCTACTTCAGAATCTATTTTAAGCGTATTTTTATCAGCGTTATCGAACTCATCAGTTTTCCAAATACACTTTTCAATCCGAGCGCGGGTACTTTTTGAGTTGCTGTCTTGCATATTAGCGAATTTGTCGTAAAAAGCCCGCAAGATAAGCATTAATGTAGTAAGTCGCTGCTGACCATCAATAACTTCTGATTTACCATCTTCGTTTTTATAGGTAACAATAGAGCCAAGAAAATACTCTTCATTTTTATCAAATGCTTCGTAATTATTATCAGGGAATGAGAATAAAAAAATATCATCCCAAAGGGTTTGGCATTGTTCATCATTCCACGCATAAGGGCGTTGGTAGTCTGGTATAAGAAAATCTGCCTTTCTGTCCGAAAGCAGATCGAATATAGTTTTTTGATCTACATTGAGTTTTGACATGCTATTTTCCTATGGTTGTATTGCATAACGTAAAGCTAAGAGGCGCGAAACATCCCTTTGAGCGCAATGTTATGCATATTCAGAGCCATTCATGGCGAGTATGAATAAGTCCGTTGATGACAGTTTGTACGGTTTTGTTTTGTGTTTGCTTTTGTTATCCCATATCCTGCATTTAGAAAGAGATATTCGTTTTGATTCACCAGATGAATCATGCGTAATCAGACTCTTGTCCGTAACTTTTCTTAAAACTGTCCAGTGACTATACCTGTCAGAGTCATCAATCCTAGAATGCTCGTACCCTAAGATTGCAACACTTTCGGAACCAACTGAGCAACTCATAATTTTTTCATGCATTTCAAGCAATGTAACTGCTGGCCTGTTCCAAAATGGTCTGTAAATAGAGCATTCAAGCTGCAATCGATTTATTGTTTCGGTTAGGATTTTATTGAGTTTTCCGCGATACATTCCATTGATGAACGTATTGGCGTCACCATATTCTTTAATGTAATACGAAAACATTGCATAAAATATTTCGTCGACGGGAATATCAGGAAACAGCAAAGATAATGAGTTCCCTATTGAGTAAAATCCGCATGCCCCATCAAAATCACCCTGTCGTGAAGGAGAACAAGCTGTCATGTAAAATATAGTCCCCTTTGTGATGTATCACTAATAATTAGATATTTTCAGCATATCTACTGAAAATATCGACAATCATTTAACCAATTGATCTGCATATCATTCTCCTTTCTGTATACCGTAAGTGATAGTAGAAATTTCAGTCTAACACACGAATTTAAGCATTTGAACAACTAAAACAAACATCTACAGCTACCTATCCCACCCACACCCTAGCATTACTAAACATTCTAAACCAAGCGCCGTTTTCGCCCCAGTGCGTTGGATGCCAAGAGTTTTGCACGGCTCTAAAGCAGCGTTCTGGATGCGGCATTAAGATGGTTGCACGACCATCGGCGCTGGTTAAGCCGGTTATGCCTAATGGCGAGCCGTTGGGGTTGGCGGGGAAGGCTTGGGTTTTGAGTCCGTAATTGTTGACATAGCAGAGTGCGACTTGTTGGGCAGTAAAGGCGTCATGGGCGCTACCGGTAAATTCAGCGCGGCCTTCACCGTGTGCGACGACAACCGGTAATCTTGAGCCAGCCATGCCGGTAAAGAACAGCGAGGGCGATGCTTGCACTTCGACCATAGCGACACGAGCTTCAAATTGTTCTGAGGTGTTGCGGACAAAGCGCGGCCAGTGTTGAGTGCCGGGTATGATGCTGGCTAAATGTGAGAGCATTTGGCAGCCATTGCATACACCTAAGCTAAATGTATTCTGGCGCGCGAAAAAAGCACTAAATTCATCAAAGGCTCGGCTATTGTAAAGTATGGATTTTGCCCAGCCGCCGCCAGCGCCTAACACGTCACCGTAAGAGAAGCCGCCACAGGCGACTAAGCCTATGAAGTCGGCTAAGTTGACTCGGCCCGATAAAATATCGCTCATGTGTACGTCTATCGCGCTAAAACCGGCACGGTCAAATGCAGCTGCCATTTCCACATGACCGTTCACGCCTTGTTCGCGCAAGATAGCCACTTTAGGTTTTGCTCCGCCAATAAACGGCAAGCTGAGGTTTTCGTTATGGTCAAAGCTTAGCTGAACGCTGAGTCCAGGGTCATAATCGTCGGCTATAGCTAGATATTGTTGTTTAGCGGCGTCTGGATTATCACGTAACGCTTGCATGTGGTAGCTAAGTTCAGACCAGCATGCTTGTAATTCGGCACGGCTGGCTTGATAAAGCGTTTGACCTTGTTGTTGAATAACCAGCTCTTGTTTGGACTGTAGGCTAGCAATAACGTGTATGCAATCAACCAGCCCGGCATCGGTAAATTCTTTGACAACGGTATCAACCTCATCGGCGCGCACTTGCAGCACCGCGCCTAATTCTTCGTTAAATAACGCCGCCATAACGTTATCGCCGAGTGAATCTAGGTTTAAGCAAATACCTAAACGGCTGGCAAATAGCATTTCAGCGAGCACCGCTAATAGACCACCGTCAGAGCGGTCGTGGTACGCGAGCAGGCGGTTTTGGTGGTTTAATAACTGTACAACGTCAAAAAATGCTTTTAAACGCTTTGGCTCATCTAAATCAGGGCAATCATCGCCTTGTTGATTGTAAACTTGCGCTAAAACTGAGCCACCTAAACGATTTTTACCGGCAGCTAAATCGATTAATAATAAACGACTATTCGTGTCGGCTTGCAGCTCTGGTGTTAAGGTTTTGCGTATATCGACGACTGGTGCAAAGGCGCTGATGATTAGTGATAACGGTGCAAGCATGGTTTTATCGGCTTGCTCGTCTTGCCATACCGTTTTCATCGATAACGAGTCTTTACCGACCGGGATTGCTAAACCTAATTCTGGGCATAATTCCATGCCTATGGTTTTTACCGTGTCAAATAAGGCAAGGTCTTGGTCGTTAATACCGGTGGCAGCCATCCAGTTGGCGGATAATTTAATATCGCTGAGTTTGTCTATGCGCGCGGCGGCGATGTTGGTAATCGCTTCGCCTATGGCAATACGTCCTGAAGCTGGCGCGTCAGTAACAGCAATCGGTGTGCGCTCGCCCATAGCCATGGCTTCGCCTAAGTAACTATCGAAACCTGCTGCGGTAATGGCAACATCAGCGACAGGAACTTGCCAAGGCCCTACCATTTGATCGCGTGCGACTAAGCCGGTGACGGAGCGGTCGCCGATATGAATCAAAAAGCTTTTGTCAGCAACGGCTGGAAAGGCTAACACTCGCTTGACCGCTTCTTCTAATGATGGGGTGTTATTGGCTAACCAAGCCGACATGGTGCCTGTGGCCGGGCGTTTTTTTGCGTACAACGGTTTTTTGCATTTTTGGCGCTTTTCCGAACAGCACCGGCATAGGCATATTAATCGGTTGCTCGCCTAATAAGGCATCGTTTAAGCAGAGTTGTTCGACGTCGGTCGCTTCTCCTAAGACGGCAAACAGGCAGCGTTCACGTTCACAAAAGGCTTTAAATTGTTCTAACGATTCAGGTTTTATCGCTAGTACATAACGCTCCTGGCTTCGTTACACCAAATTTGCATAGGTGACATTGCCAAATCGGTATTAGGAATCGTGCGTAATTCAAAGCAACCGCCGCGCCCGCTGTCATGAATAATTTCAGGCACGGCATTGGACAAACCGCCTGCGCCCACATCGTGAATTGAAATAATAGGCGAGTGTTCGCCTAAGGCATTACAGTGGTTAATGACTTCTTGGCAACGCCGTTGCATTTCGGGATTACCGCGTTGCACCGAGGCAAAATCAAGTGCTTCAGAAGCCGAGCCTGACGCTTGAGAAGAGGCCGCGCCGCCACCTAAGCCGATTAACATCGCAGGCCCGCCTAAAACAATGATGAGCGCGCCTGGCGGAATCGTGTGTTTATCGCAGAGCATAGGCCGTATTGCACCCATGCCTCCAGCAATCATAATAGGTTTATGGTAGCCATAATAGACGTTGTCGTTTTCGCTTGATGGGCTTTCAAAGGTGCGAAAATAGCCTGCTAGATTAGGTCTGCCGAATTCGTTATTAAACGCTGCACTGCCTAAAGGCGCTTCTAGCATAATATCTAGGGCTGAAGCGATGCGGTTAGGTTTGCCAATATCGGTTTCCCAAGGTTGGTTATAACCTGGAATTTTTAAATGCGATACCGAAAAGCCGACTAAGCCTGCTTTAGTCACAGAGCCGCGCCCGGTTGCGCCTTCATCGCGAATTTCACCACCGGCACCGGTCGCTGCGCCTGGAAAAGGGGAAATCGCAGTAGGATGGTTATGCGTTTCGACTTTCATCAAGATGTGCGCAGTTTCTTGGTTGTAGTCATACAACCCGGTATCTGGGGAACGCAAAAACACGTTAACGTTATGTCCTTCAATAATCGCGGCGTTATCGTGGTAGGCGGACAAAATAGCGTCGGGGCTTTGTTGTTTAGTATGTCTAATCATGTTGAATAACGACAACGGCTGCGCCACGTCGTCGATTGTCCAATCGGCATTAAAGATTTTATGCCGACAATGCTCAGAATTAGCCTGCGCAAACATCATCAATTCAACATCACTAGGATTTCTACCTAAGTCTTGGAAGCTCGCTGCTAAATAATCAATTTCATCATTGGATAACGCTAAACCTAGGGTTTGATTGGCGGTGATAAGGGCGTCTTTGCCTTGTTCTAACAAGGCTATCGTGTTTAAGCGTTGCGGTTGTTGTTCGCTGAATAAATCCGCACTGTCATAACCGATTAACGCTGATTGCGTCATGCGGTCATGCAATAAGCCTAATAACGCTTCAGGAATCGAGCTAATACCGCTTAACTCATATAGAACTCCATGCTCTATGCGTTTAATCGTTGTTAAGCCGCAGTTTTGCGCAATTTCAGTGGCTTTACTAGACCAAGGCGACTGTGTACCTAAAACGCGGCACAATGAGTGCGCAAACGCTATCTAGCTGCTCTTGAGCAGGTTGAATATTAAGCAGTGCATGTAAAATCTGCTCGTGCTCATAGGATAACGGCTGATTAACATCGATGAAGTACACATTGCGGGCTGACACAGTAGTAATCTCAGGCGCTAAGGCTTGCAATTGGCGTAACAATTGTTGGATACGAAAATCAGATAAAGCAGAAGAGCCAAGCAGTTTTAACATAAGATTTTGAAGGATAAAGAGATTGATGAGTCTGGGTTAAGCCATAGGTAACGCGTCACTGCTATTAAGTTAAGGAATAAATATTAATATTCATGAGGTTACGATTGTGTTTTTGTAGTACATAGCAATCGTAGGTCGGGTTAGCGATAGCGTAACCCGACAACATCGGAGCGATATATGTTGGGTTACGCTGCCGCTCGGCAACTGCTCCTGCGTTGCTAAGCCACATGGATGTGGTGAATGCAGAAAACGCAGGAGCGGTTTTCTGTCTACCTCCTGCATCCATGCAGTCGTAACCAACCCATACCATTCTAATC
>NZ_LAJX01000263.1 GCF_000963695.1 Methylocucumis oryzae | reverse complement strand
CATGGCGCAGGTCATGAAAATGCAAACCATCGCACCCGGCTAATTGTGCGATAGTTGCCCATTTACGGCTTAGGCGCATAGTCGTATTACGCAGCGATTCTTTCCGACCATCCCAAAAAGAAAAAACAAATTGCTCGCGCTTAGGTTGCCATTCTTTAAGTGCAGAGACGGCAATCGAAGATAACGGAACTTGGCGTTTATCGCCATTTTTCGTTTTATCGAGAAAAATAGTTCTCTTATCGAGTTCTATTTGGTCGAATGTTAATGTGTACATTTCACGCAATCGCATCGCTGTTTCAACCGCCAACACGAATAATAACCGCCATTCGTCATTGTCTTTTTGAATACCGCGCTCTTTGTTATCCGGCACGCCGCCGTCGATAATCCACAAAATCCGTTCATATTCCCCAGGGTTGAGCCGTCTATCGCGCTCAACATCGTGCTTGGCTTCGCCGTCGATAGCTGTATAAGTAGCGTATTTTTTAGGCAGCAATCGAATAGGGTTTGTGCCTAACCAATCATTACGCATACACCAATCAAACATCCTAGCAACAGCACCGGTTTTGTGGCGAATCGTAACCGGGGCTAATCGGTTTTTTTGCTTCATTGTTGAAACCCAGGATTCAGCCCAGGAAAAAAGTGAGCGCGTTTGTTTTCCATGTTTCCATTTCGGGTAATAACGCATTCAGCAAAAGCCGGTCTGAATCCGATACAGCGACTTTAACTAAATACTCTCGCGCCCATGTATCGACGGTTTGAGCGGATGATTTAAAATTATCCTGTTGTTCTTGTAATTCAACCGGAACAATACCTTGGTCTAATAGCTTTTCAATAGCCGCTGCATATTCTCTAGCTTCTTTTTCGGTTGATGCGCTTGAATAATGTGCTTTAGGCAGAACACCTTTGCGCCTGATTATAATTTCCCAACTGCCAGCACTACGCCGCCTAATCGTTGCCATATCGTACTCGTGTAGATTACCAAACTGGTTGCTTCAGAGTGGTTTTAACCACTTTAAAGTGAATTTTTACGGTATTTTTACACTATTTTTGCGCTATTGTTCAATGATTAAAATCGACAGGCATAAAAAAACCGCTCGTAAGCGGTTGAATATATTAGCCTAGTTTGGAGGCTGCGATCGGAATCGAACCGATATAGACGGCTTTGCAGGCCGCTGCATAACCATTTTGCTACGCAGCCTTAGAATCAAAATAAAAAAGCCGCGATGGTCGCGGCTTTAGAATTCTTGGAGCGGGAAACGAGATTCGAACTCGCGACCCCAACCTTGGCAAGGTTGTGCTCTACCACTGAGCTATTCCCGCGCTTCAATTTATTCGGTGTATTATATAGACTTTGATTAGGTTGTCAATATTTTTATTGAACTTCTATAGATAATGCCCAACCAGAATTACCTTTACATTCGCCTTCTTCAATTTGCACTTTTGAAAAGGTGTTCTTCTTGCCGTAAGCATCTTGAAGCTGAAGCAATGTAACAGGTGTGCCTTGTTCTATATGTTGACAAAAGCCATTGGTGTCAGCTTCTTCAACGACGTCATAAGCTTCTATTGTGCCTGGTACGCTGACTAAACGTACTTTAGCGGTTTTATCAAACGCATTGACGCTTTTTAATACATAGCGCTGACCGACAACGAGGTCCTTAATGGTTGGGCCAGTTAATTTTTTTTCACCGCCACCGCCAGCCATAGACACAGCGAGTAGCAGAACAACAGCGCCTGCTATCGCGCCATAAAACACTTTAGGATTAGAGTCTTTTAGGGCTAATACGGTATTCATTAATCCGCTAGCAGCATTTTTTGCCGATTCAACTGATTCTTTAACGTTGTCAGTTGCACTTGCTGTTTCGGTGGTGTTTTCTTCATTACTCATCTCATATCCTCCAAGGTGAAACTTAGTTATTATTGTTACGCTCGATTGGTTACGCTAAATATGTTAAATCTGTAGTTTTTTCATACCAGCATCCAATTTATCATGAAGTTAAATCTTATCAAGCGCGTTTATTAAAGATTTTACCAGGCAAATCATTAATGCGGGATAAAATAGTAAGTTTTTTAGTCTATGTCTATTTTCTTTTTTCAGTTACCCGTAAACATTCATATTGCCAGTAGCCCAAGCCTATATTTATTTTGCTCTTTAATACGATAGGGAAGTCATCTTGGTTAATAAATAAACGCACCAAATCCCCTTCTTTTAAGACAAAATTATCGCTAATAATGTAGCTTGCGCCTTCTTCTTCTAGCGTTTTATAAAATAAAGCCGGTTTAGGTGACTCTGTTTTCGGTGCCGATATAGGTAAATAACCGACCGCAATGGATTGATGGGTTAGTAATCGCACACCAAAGCTGATTTTGTTGTCCTCTTTTTCGACAACTAACATATCAATAATGCCGAGAAAAACGTTTGTGCTCGGGCATGTCGATACGTCTAAAACTGACTAAGCTGCCTATGGATAAGAGTCCGCTTTGTTTTAGCTCACATGAAAGCATTCGATTAGAAATCGAGTAGGCCAAATATTCCAGCACTTCATCAGAACCAACCGCAATCGCTTTTTGTAGTTTGTAGGTTGCAGATAATCCTATAGCAATATACCTGTCTAGGCGGTCATTGAATAATGCCGCACTTTGTAGCGTATTACCGGCCCAGCGTTGACTCAGGTAGTGTAATAGCTCTTTAGGGAAGTCTTCAACATGGCCTGAAATTCCCGTGCCTGGACTGTTAAATCGCGAGGAGCCGTTGTTGGCTGTTGCTGCTTGATACGAATCTAATGCATGGCATAACCGAGTCAAATCAACATAAAGTTTTGCCGAATCGCTTTCTTGTTGTTGCTCATTTTTTTGAAAAAAACGGTGCAATATCTTCATCAACTAATACAAGGCATTGTATGGGCTGCTCAGTAACGGGCGCTGTTTTCAATGAAACAAGCTGGGTTAATTTGTCGACAAATTGATAAACGCTTTTGATTTCATTCTGCATGAGTCCAGTCGGATCAGCTAAGCTTAATAACAAAATTTGTAAATAAGCTTCTTCAGGACTTACGTTTTTATTAGGTGTTTCATTAAGCGCGATTTGTGTCGTATGTTTTTTTATCTTAATGCTTAATTTGTAGAGTGCATGCAAATCCATCCATATCCAACTGGGGACAGGCATACCCATCATCAAGTGACTAGCCACGATTGCGCTTAAACCCTTAATACAGCGAACTATTGCTAATACGGCATTTTTGCTTTGAAACCAGCCAATCTCATGTTGCGTCAGCTCTTTAGCAATAATCCAATAACTTAATGTAAATTGTCTTTGTAGAGCGACAAGCAGTCCTAGCGTTTTTTTATCATTTTCGTCTTTTGGAAAACCGGATTTCATTAATTTTGTGCGTAAAAATTCCTCAATGGTAAAAAGACTGGGTATAAGCATTTCTAATGCATCCAATCTTAATTGTGCAGGCATTTTTATCGAGTTAAATTCAGCTAAATAATCAAAAATCAGCCTGACGGCCAGTATTGGATTAGCAATCGGTAATTCAGAAATCCATTGCGCAAGAATTTTACCCTCATATTCTTTTAATCGTTGAGGATTCGAGTGCTGCTTGGGAATAACGAGAAAAAATGACTGTTTCAAGCAAATATCCAGATTAATTATTGAGTAAGATCAAGCCTGAGTCCTTCTTGCCATCATGCCTTTAGAGGGGTTATAGCCTAAAATAGCTAATCCCATAAACACAATAAAAGCGGACGCGGTATAAACTAAAGCAAATACATTTAATTGACCGTATAACGCAAATCTAATCAATTCAACGGCTTGAGAAAACGGGTTAAATTGAGCGATGAGTTCTAAAGCGTGGCTGGACTCTTTTAATTTCCATAGTGGATAAAGCGCTGTGGATAAAAAGAACATTGGAAAAATGACAAAATTCATGACGCCAGCAAAGTTTTCTAATTGTTTAATCAATGACGACAGCAATAAGCCGAGTGCGCCTAGCATTAGGCCAGACAGTAATAAGGCAGGCAATACGCCTAAATAGCCTTCCCAAGGTGCGTGGATACCATAACCCCAGGCAATAGCTAAAAAAACATATACTTGCAGGATAGATACGCCGGTGCCCGCTAATAGTTTGCTAATTAACAAAAACCAACGTGGCAATGGGCACACCATTAGTAAGCGCATACTGCCCATTTCTCTATCGTAGACCATTGATAATGAGCTTTGCATACCATTAAAAAGCTGTATCATGCCGCATAGTCCTGGTGTTATATAGACTTCGTATAGAATATAAGTTTGATAAGGCGGAATAATGGCAAGACCTAACGCTGCTCTAAAGCCTGCCGCAAAGACAAATAACCATACCAGGGGTCGTACTAGTGCAGAAATAAACCGTTCACGTTGGGTAACGAAACGCCATAATTCACGCCAGACGATGCCAGACATGGCTAACCAATAATGCAGAATACTCATGACTTACTGTCCTGGGTCAATAAATAAAACGCGTCTTTTACCGTAGTAGTTTCGGTTTGTGCTAATAGGTCAGGAATAGAGGCGGTCGCTTTAATGCTACCCTTGTGCAAAACAATTAACGTGTCGTTTGGGTAAATTTCATCGATTAAATGACTTGCCCAAAGTACGGCAATTTGCTGGCTAGTCACCAAATCATGAACATATTCCACAATCGCCGTGCGACTAGGTACATCAAGTCCTACGGTGGGTTCGTCTAATAACAATAACTCAGGTTTATGCAGTAAAGCTCGGGCAATTTCAACTCTGCGCTTATGACCGCCGTTGAGTTGCCGAACTTTCTCAAACCTGCGCTCGTACATGTTTAAGCGCTCCAACTCTTGTTGAATTCTGGTTTTTGCAGCTTTAGCACTCATGCCATACAAGGCGGCATGGTAGGTTAAATTTTTGCATAACGGTTAAATCTAGGTCTAGTGTCGATTGCTGAAACACAATACCTAATTTAGCTAAGGCTAGTCGTGTCTGCCGTTTTATATCGTGACCACAAATTGTGATACTGCCGTTACGCGTATCATATAAACGAGTGATTAATGCGAATAACGTGCTTTTACCGGCACCATTAGGCCCTAATAAAATAGCGCATTGTCCAGGGTGAACGGTAAAACTCACCTGATCTAGTGCGGTTTTAGTTTGATAAGCAAAACTTAATTCGCTTATCGATAAGGCGGCAATAGAATTCATGGTTTAACGGCTACGCCCCAAGGAGAAGTGCCAACGGCAATAGACTGAGTGACAGTTAAGCTATCTACATCAATGATGGAAATGTCGTTGCTTAAGCCATTGGTCGTGTATAAGCGTTTTTTCATCAGGTGAAAAAGCTAAGTTCCAAACCCTAGCGCCAACCAGTAGATTTTTCTCTATCTCATAGGTTTGGGCATTAATAACGGCGACATGATTGGCGGGTCCTAGCGCAACAAACGCTTTTTGTCGTTGTTTATCAATGGCAATGCCAACCGGTTGAATCTTATCAGCGTTAACACCGTTTACGCTCAATGTTAGGTTTTTAACCAATTGTTTATTTGCGGCATCGTAAATCATCAGCGTTCCTGCCATTTCCGATGTTACCCACAGTTGTTGGCTATCGGCAGTAAAGCTAGCTGCTCTGGGCCTTGGGTCGACTAAAGTATTTTCTTCAATTTGATAGTCTTTAGTATTAATCCAATGCACCATATTAGTGGTTTCTGTGGCACTAATTAGCCATTTGTTATCAGGCTGACTGTAATGCCTTCCGGTTCTACCCCGACCTTAATTTGTTTAATGGCTTTTTTTTGTGCAATATCGATGACCGTTACTAAGCTGTCGTCCTCGTTAGAAACATAAAGCTTATCGCCCGCAGGGCTTACCACAAAGGTTTCTGGGTCATCGCCTGACGGCAGTTTGCCTAATTCTTGTAGCGTGGTCGCATCAAGCATTTTTATGGTGTTTTCATCACTGACGGCGACGAATAAAAAATTTGCCATCAGGGCTTAGCGCAATGCCGCGAGGTCTTGCTCCTATGGCTACGGTTTTAGTGAGTTTGCCAGCAATGGGATCGATAATGGCAAGAGCATTATCTTTTTCTAAGGTGACAAAGACAGTTTCTGCTGCTGCGCAGGTTGTATTGAGTATGGCGCAGAGGCTAAAGAGTAACGGTAAACATTTGGTCATAAGTTTAAGTTAAGGTTGCCAATGACATGAAGTTTCGGGTTGATCGAAGCCTAAGGTGTCAAGTTCGGTGGTTGGATGTAAAAAGCCTTCAATCGGTGCAACGCTGACTAAAGCTCTAGGAGCAGCTAATAATACCGGTTGGCGTAACTGGCCATCCCATAGTCTGAATGATAAAGGGCTGCCTTTATAGCCTTGCAGCGTAAATTTGTTACTGAGTAAAAATTCTTTTATGGGTTGCAGTTGGTTGCTTTTTGTGCGGGTAGCAGCTTCACCTAAGGCACGCACGGCAAGATACGCCGCATAATCTATTTCTTCCATCCAGCGCCCCGCTAATTCTTTAAAGCGGTTTTGCATTTGTATAGCACCCCATTGCTCGTGGCTAAGATGCCAAGACGTCGCTATTAATCCTTGTGTGCCAACTACGGGTCTAGGTGACCAGGTGCGATAATCTAAATAATCGCCAAATAAGCCTTGTTCGTCCGCTACGATTAAAACATCATAATCGTCATCCAGTTGTGTGAACACGGCTACGTCAGCTTGGGCGGTATGTCGAGATTCAAAATTATGTTCCCACGTCTTTTCGGCGACCAGAGTGATATTGAGTTTTTTTGCCGAGCGTTTTATCGCATCGGCATAAAGACGGTCTTCGGGTTGTGGGCCTATCACTAAAAACGCTTTAGTCCAGCGCTTTTTAAGCAAGTATTGCGCCAATGCGTCCGTACGCATTGCGCGGCTTGGCATTAAATGCACGACGTTGCTACGACATTGTTCGCCGCGCAAAGCGTCGTCAGTCGTGGCGGCATCTAAAATAAGCATAGATTGTGCTGTGGGTAAATCTGCCAGTGCTAATAATTCTGCTGCGGGTAATGCGGTGATTAAAAATTGAAATTTACCGGCAATATGTTGGTTAAAGACCTCAGTGCTATTGCCTGATTTCGGCACGGTAAAGGCCTTAATCTGGTAGTCCTGTCCGGTAAAATTGCCCGGTTGTATTATTGTCGGCGATTGCAAGTTGTGCCCCTGGAATGCCTTTATCGGGAATATTAGGCGTAATATTTGATAACACCGGTGGCGGTGCCATTTCTTTAAGCAAAAAGGCGATTTCAATAACTTGTTTTTTGGGTTCGGTTTTTTTTGCTTGCACATTGACTGTGCCTATTGCAAATAACAGAAAAACGAGGTTAATCCAGCACGTCTGAGGTTGCCAACGCATGATAGGTTTTTTGTCTGAGATAAAGAAAGGTTATAACCAAGGTGTCGTAATAATTTTAGGATATATTTCCTAGTGATGAAAAACTATGTAGTTTTTGAAGATAGCACGAAAATGTCGATTAGTCTGCATAAGTGGGGTTGAAGCAATGGATTTGAGAAAGTAATCACGGTTTGTTGTCATGAGGTGTTGTTGTTTGTTTAAAATAGCTTAATTTAATCAACGGTGTGATGTATGCAACCTATTGGCTATACGCTTTTATTTCTAACATTGAGTAATATTTTTATGACCTTTGCTTGGTATGCGCACTTAAAAGAATTGACCGCTAAGCCTTGGTATATTGCTGTCATAGTGAGTTGGGGCGTTGCGTTTTTTGAATACGTCCTGCAAGTTCCTGGCAATCGTATCGGTTATACGGTCTTTTCAATTGCCCAATTGAAAAATTTTACAAGAAGTCATTGCGTTGTTGGTGTTTATTCCTTTT
>NZ_LAJX01000262.1 GCF_000963695.1 Methylocucumis oryzae | reverse complement strand
ATGCGATTTATGTCTATAAGAAAACATCTGATGGTAATTGGTTGTGTGCCATTGATAATTCCTATGGTGTAGAGTTATTAAAAAAAGATGCTTAGCATTACGCTCATACCCACAAGGGGCACTAGAGCGGGATGCGCCTTTTCGCGGCGGTTTTGAGGGTTTGTTGTTTTTCCGGCTTCGGCGGCTTCGCCAATCTTCCGTGACAGGCGCACCCCTGTTTTACGTTATGAATTTAAACGAGATATGAAATGCCAAAAGGTACTCTGATATTTTTCTGTGGGAAGATGGGGGCTGGAAAATCAACTAAGTCCCAGGAAATCGCTTTGGAAAGGAATGCTGTATTGCTATCCGAAGATGAATGGCTGACGTCTATATACCCCAATATGATTGCTTCACTAGAGGACTATGTTAAATATTCTAGCCAGATCAAGCCTCCTATTAAAAGGCTAGTGCAATCAATATTAAATACTGCCACAGATGTTGTTATGGATTTCCCCGCAAATACTGTTTCACAAAGAGAATGGTTCAGGGAAATTTTCTCAGAAGTGGAGGCTTGTCATCAGTTGATATATATCGATATTTCTAATGAAATATGCCTCGAACAGATCGAGAAAAAGACGTATAGAGCAACCTGAGAGGGCAGCCACTGATACAGCGGAGATGTTCGCTCAGGTGACGAAGTATTTTGTTGAGCCAGCAGCTGAAGAAGGCTTTAACACAATGAGAATTGGTAACAATGCATAACAATGCCATAAACTCGAACCGCAAAAAGCGCCGCTGCGCTCTGCTTTTTACGTCAGGTTATTGTGGGCATTAGGTAACTGAAGCTTCGGAATACTTAATAAAATAAGGATAAAAATTATGTCGAGAAAAGCTAGCTGTTCCTGCGGAGAACTACAAGTTGAAGTAAACGGCGAGCCAAAAATGGTTGTTGCCTGCTCCTGCACCAACTGTCAAAAAAGAACCGGGTCAGTGTTTGGGGTAAGCGCCTATTTTGCAAATGACCAGGTGGTGGCTAAAAATGGGGAATTTAAGTCTTTTTACAAGCACAGGTGATTCTGGCGGTAAAATAGAGCGTCATTTTTGTCCCAATTGTGGTTCTACTGTTTTCTGGGAGGCTGGCTTTGTCCCTCAATCTATAGGCATAGCAGTTGGTTGTTTTTCCGATCCTAAGTTCCCTCAACCTATAGCAGCGGCTTGGTGTGCATCAAAACATGAGTGGGTATCTTTTCCAAGTAATATGCCCACGTCAAATAATCAGGATTTTTCTAAAGGCGCCTAACAAGAAAATCAAAAATGGACAAATTAAAGCGGTGTTCTTGTCGTCACGCCACTTTAATTTGCCAGTTATTTAGGCGATAACAACCCCCAATTAATCCCATTTTTGACTAAGGATAATCTTTGCCTCAGCCAACTGAACTCCAACAACGTGACACCTTGGAAGCTACCGTACGCCGCGCCCAACAAGGTGAACGCAACGCATTGGAAGCCGTTGTCCGCGCCATACAGCCGGATGTCCACAAGCTCGCATTGCGTTTTTTATGTTGCCCGCACGATGCCGAAGATGCCAGCCAAGAAATCCTCATCCGCGTCATTACGGGTTTAAGCAGCTTCCGTGGTGACAGCAGTTTCCGCACTTGGGTGTACCGGGTCGCCAATAATGCCTTGCTGAATTTACGCCCGCAACGTTTGGAGCAACAGAACTTGGATTTTGCCGGTTTTGCTGCCGATTTAGCGCAAGGTCTGACAAACGGGGATGACCACTTGCACGATAGTCGGTTACTGGAAGAAGTGAAAATTGGCTGTACTTTGGCGATGTTGCAATGTTTGGATAGAAGTCATCGTCTAGCCTACATTTTGGGTGAGATTATGGAGCTAGACCATAGCCAAGCGGCGGCGGTGCTGGCAGTTACCCCGGCCGCATTTCGCAAACGCCTGTCACGGGCGCGAGCAGATATTACCGCCTTTATGCAAAGCTATTGCGGTTTGGTTAATCCTGAGAATGCGTGCCGATGCCATAAACGGGTGGATGCCGCCATCAGCTTGGGCAGGGTCGATGCCACCCAGTTGCGCTTTGCCGGATCAACACAACAGGCCAGGCAATTCCCGCAGGTGTTGGCGCACATCCGGCAATTGGAAACCGCCAGGCGGGCGGCGGCGTTGTACCAATCGCATCCAGAACCCAAGCCAGCCAATGATCTTAGCCAATGGCTCAAGCAATTGCTGGATGAGGGCTTGGGTTCGTATGAATTTGATACTTAACCACAGTTATCTTGACACAAAGCTCTAATGGCGTGAAAAAAGCCTGCTCCAATCAGTTTACAAACCGGAGCAGGCCGTATTCAAGTCGGCACGATACAGAGACTAATGCGTGAGGGTCTTGACATATAACTCGAAAGACTTAGCGCGGCTTAGGTTAGTGGCGTTGGACTCAAACAACACATGATTGCCATCGTTTGACAAGAAAGGGAATCTCGATGAGTTATTGCCGACCACGCCGGTGCTGGTCACTGCGGCCAATTGCTCTTGGCCGCTTTGAGTGTCGCGGACGATGGCGCTGTCTTGTGTCCCTCTTCGGGTAAAGGCAACTTTGCTGCCGTCAGCCGAAAACGACACGGGCGCCGCAAAATCTCTTGGCTGAATGCCCGCTTCCGTCGGCAAAATGAACGACAGCGAATGGTCGGTTAGGTTTTTGAAGTAATAACCTTCAGCGCCAAGGCTTGAAACGCGCGGCACATAAAGCGCCAAATTGTCGCCTATGAACCTCGCCACTTTAAAGCTCGGAGCAACGCCAAATGTGCGTTCGGTGAATACGTTTTGTTGGCCAAAACGGTCGGTGCTGGCCAAGCTCAGTACGCCAGAGCGAAGATCCAACACAAATGCGTCTGAACCGCCATTGTTATCGCCAGCGGCAGGATGGTCAACCGATGAATCAAACGCCAATAAGCTGCCGTCCGATGACAACACCAGCGTGCCTATGGCTACAGGCACGACTCCGCCTATAGTGAATTTAATAGTATCTGTCCAATCACTTAACTGCCCGGTAGTCACGTTGACAACCAGGGTACGGAACGGGCCGTCTGGTCTGAAGCTGTAAGGCCCAAGATACGTGCTGGTCGGTGTAGTAACAAAAGCGACCGTTGTGCCGTCATCAGAAATAGAGCGGAACACATAGTCGCTAGTTGTAGGTAACGTCGCTAGTGGTGGAGAAATGCGCTGCAAGCTGCCCGATTGCAGGTTTTTTACGAACAAGGCCGGTTCTGAACCTGGCACAAAGTTCGTGTCGGCACTGTTGGGGGAGGTTTTAGCTTTAAGCACCACCGTCGTGCCATCTGCCGCCATGCCCTGGCATTCCGCACCTGTTGGGATTTGTCCGCCGCTGCTGGTCGTGCTGATGCGGCTAATGGCGCCGGTACGCACATTTTTTAAAAACACGTCGTTGCTGTTATTGGTATCGCCACGCACAAAACCGCTCGCAGTCGAGTTGAACACCACTTGTGAGCCATCGGCTGAAATGGCGCAAGGCGAGGTTAGGCCCACCTGGAGTTTTCCTGCGGCATCGCTGGAAACCAAGGTCAGTGCGCCACTTTCGGCTGCTGCCGCATTCGAGATGAAAGCAAGGCTGCCGGATAAGGTCGCCATAGCAAAAAGTATCACACCTGATTTTGTAGTTGCTGTCTTTATCATGTCAGTATCTCGTGGTTTATTGGCAACATTGCCGGTGCGTAGTAAAGCAGGTACGCCTTTGTAATACTTCACGAATTTTTCACGATTTGATAAACAATCTATCATGAGTCGGCTTGAGCTGAGTTTACTAAATCAGGATTTCGGGCTACTAAAATGTGTAGCCCCCACTGAGTCTTTCTTATCAAAGTGCCTACGGTCATCGGCTTCCATCACAATTATTTGAAGTTTTCGTGATATATCCGTGATGGTTAAACGGGAAAATTTCTTGGCCTTGGTTATTCACGTAAGGCCAATCCATCCTGATATTCTGACCGGAGACCGTAATATGAATTTTACTACCTTAAAAAACAAGCTTTGTAACGGCATTTTATTAGCTATGCTGGCGACTGCCGCGATAGCCGCCGATGACGTCGAAGATTTAGGCGACAATGTCATTCCTTCATCACCGGCGATAGGCGCCGTTGTGCCATTGACCTATTTTGGCCCGGCTCCATCCAGTGTCAATCCCAGCTTTATTGGTCCGCATCAGTTGCTGAGCGCCGGTAGAGTTAATATGAACCGTCTGACCGTGAGCTTACCGCTTTACAAAGCAGAATCGCCAGAAGGCGAGACTTATTGGTATGTTTTGACCGATAGTAATGATCAAGCTAATTCCGAAGCTTTGGGTTTGTTGTTTTCAGGAAAGTTGACCTATGCCGAAACCGGCCGAGGTGTGCGCCATGCTGTACAACAGTTCGACGGCTCGGTTAAATTCACCACCGCTAAAGCTGGGGTTAACTTCAATCCTAAGCATGTCTTGGTGGCCGGTGACGCGCCCAATTTCTTCCCACCTAAAGAATTTAAACCTGGGGCCATAGGCGAAGAAAATTACAGTCCGTTAATGAAAATCGAGAATGTCGGCGGTTATATCTATAACGCGCCGATTGTCGCTAAAGGCACTGAAGAACAATTGCAATAAAGCCCCCGACAAACGTCTGGTGCATGATAAAGCCTTCCGTATTTGCCCGGCTGAAGGCACGGTGGAACTTAGATTGACGCTAGGCTTTACGTTTGCACGGCCTTTATTATATTTAAGCCTAGATGCCAGCCATGAATTGCCTGCGACCATGGAACAAGTCACGTTTTCGCCTGGTTTACAAGATATTGGCGTGGGTCGTGATGACAGCGCTTTCAGTGCCGTTGAGCGTCTGTTTGCCGTGGCTAACGGTCCTATGGGCAAAACTAACCCGCAACGTCAAGGCTTTAACAGCGCGTTGGCTGGTGAAGGTCAACCGCTTAATGTCTTAGGCGGCATTCCGACCATTGCGACGGACTATAGCCCATTGTGGGATATTAATGTGGCGGAATGGACGCAAACCGCTATTGATAATGGCTACCGTTCACGGGTGAAGGAAGAGTTTGAAATCCTTGGCTTGGTGCATCAAGGTTGGCTGACCGGCCCAGGCGGTGCCAAATTCGGCTCCACAGGCTTTATCGTCAATTGCCCACCGGTGATGCGTTTATTGTAAGTCGTGTCCTAAATCAACTGCTTTAAGTAAGCGAGTAGCCCTCTATGATGCAATCCGGGCTACTCTATCTTGCCTATACTGATAGCGCTCAGAAATATCACAAAACTATCACAAAACCATCCCCGAAAAGTGAATTGCCAAGTTGGGGCTGGCTGGTGATAATGCCGCAAACTATACTTGAGTGTTGTTATGAAACGACTGCTGATTATTGAAGACGACATCGATATTGGCGATATGCTAGACATTAACCTGCGCGACGAAAACTTTATGGTCGAACTGGCGACCGATGGTTTAAGCGGCTTGCACAAGTTGAAATCACAAACTTATGATTTATTGGTATTAGATTTAATGTTGCCAGGTTTAGACGGCTTGGAAATCTGCCGCCAAGTCCGGCTGATGCCTAATTACCTGCCGATAATCATCATCAGTGCCAAAGCTCAGGAAAGCCAGCGGGTGCTGGGGTTAGAATTGGGCGCGGACGATTATCTGGGCAAGCCGTTTTCAGTGCCGGAATTAGCCGCTCGCATCCGTGCTTTGTTTCGACGTATTAATGCGCTTGAACACAGCTTACAGGCCAAAACCGGGGTGTTGAGGTATCAAGACTTGCTGATTGACCCAATCAAACACGAAGTCAAGCTGGCCGGGCAAGCCGTGACTCTGACGGCCAAAGAATTTGAATTGTTGTTGTTTTTTGCCCGCCATCCGGGCAAAGCCTTCACCCGCTTGGCTTTGCTTGACCAAGTGTGGGGTTACCAGCACGATGGTTATGAACACACCGTCAACTCTCACATCAACCGTTTGCGAGGCAAAAATCGAACGCAACGCCGCCAGGCCGCAATTCATTCAAACGGTTTGGGGCGTGGGCTATAAATTCGCTGACGAGGGTGACGTGGGATGAAGTTCAAATCCCTGTACAGCCGCATCGCCTTGACATTTGCGGTACTCATCTTGTTGTTTGGCGGTATGTGCGGTGGATTGGATTTTTTTGCGGCTAAACGCCACCAGCAAGAAATTGTGCAACGCTTAAGCCAAGACCTTGCCAAACATATCGCTGACCACTGGCCTTTGGTGAAGGCCAACCATTTAGATACCGCGACGATTGGCGAGTTATTTCACATGTTGATGGTGGTTAACCCCAGCATTGAAATGTACCTGCTAGACAAAGACGGAGTGATTAAGGCGCATCAAGCGCCGCCCGGACGAGTGCAACTGACGCAAGTACGGTTGGAGCCCATTCGCGCATTTCTGGCCAATCAGCCCTTGCCTCTGCTGGGCGACAACCCACGCAACCCTGAACAAGCCAGTGTATTCAGTGCCGCCGCCTTGCAGCAAGGCGGCATCCCGGTGGGTTTCTTGTACATCATCTTGACCGGTGATGCTTACCAACAACAAGCCGAACACGTTTGGGGCGGGCATATTTTCCAGAGCGCGATATGGATTAGCTTAGGTGCTTTGCTGTTGACACTCTTAGTCGGCTTGGGCGTGTTTGCGGCGATTACTAGGCGTTTAGATGCCTTAACGTGCACGGTAGCAGCGTTTGAGGAAGCCGACTTTGTTGGTGGTTTGCACGTTTGCCCCAAAATCACCGCCAGCAGCGATGAAATCGGGATTTTGGCACGCACTTTCGAGCGTATGGCCGAGCGCATCGGCAACCAAATGCAACTCATCAAACACCAAGACGAGTTGCGCCGCGAAATGATTGCCGATGTGTCTCACGATTTACGCACCCCGCTTACCTCTTTGCAAGGCTATTTAGAAACGGTATTGCGTAAAGCCGATGATTTGCCTTTGGTAGAACGGCAACGTTATTTATCAGTGGCTGTTCGGCAAAGCCGCCGCGTCAGCTTATTAGCGGATGAATTGTTTGAGCTAGCCAAACTGGAATGCGAAGCCACTCGCCCAAATTGCGAGACCTTTTTTATTCAAGAATTAGCGCAAGACGTATTGCAAAAATTCCAGCTTGCTGCCGAAACCAAGGCCGTGAACATGAACACCGTATGGCCTAATGAATTAACATCGGTATATGCTGACATCGCGATGATTGAACGAGTATTGACCAATTTACTGGATAACGCGCTACGCCACACCCCCGCTCACGGTACTATCACAGTAACCGTCGAACCGGGCTTGCACCTGGTCAAACTCCGCATAGCCGATACCGGCGAAGGCATTAGTCCGCCACAACTGGCCGGGTTGTTTGATCGCCATTCGCCATTACGGCAAAACGCTAGCAAAAAACACGGTGGCGGCGGTTTGGGGTTGTTGATTTGTAAACGCATAGTGCAATTGCATGGCAGCAAGATTACAGCGAACAGCCGATTAGGGCACGGCACGGCGTTTTAATTTTAGCTTACCGGCGCGAATGCCGGATTAAGTGGAATATGTTTTTTCGCGCTAACGAAAAGGGTTGGCTTCATTATTGGTCATTCCCGCACTGTTAATTACATCCATCCCGCGTATTTAAATCCTTTGTGATGGATTTGTGAAACTTTTCGACGACAATAAAGTTCGGCCTACCCACTTAAGACGGGACAGCTTAAATGGGAACAACGTCATCTCGGCTCGGCAACTGCTCCTGCGTTGCTCTAATACATGCCATCCTTGGCATTAATGGATTGCCGAGATCCACGACTGCACGGATGCAGGAGGTAG
>NZ_LAJX01000261.1 GCF_000963695.1 Methylocucumis oryzae | reverse complement strand
ATAAATTTTTTCCTTTTTGCCTAGATTCCGTTTTATTTATAGCACGCTCTATGGACATCTTTCTCTTATCGGTTGTGTTTCTAATTTTTCAATAGTATGCCTCTTGTCTATAAATTTTTTATGAGAAAGCCGTGGTGAAAGTTACGTCTTGTGTTTGGATGCTTAGGATGCGGTCAAGGCGGAAATGACGGAAATCGTCGCGCAGTTGGCACCAGGCGACTAACGTCCAGACGTTACCCCACAAATACAGTCCCAAGGGTTGGATGCTGCGCAAGCTTTGTTCACCGTCGGCGCGGCAATAGTCGATGAGTAACAAGCGTTTGTTGTCGATGGCTTTTCGGCATATATCCAAATGGCTATCAATATCTTGGCGCTGGCTGAAACGTAAAGAAAACAATTTGCTGTCTTCGATTTTGTGACGCAAACCTGCCGGAATCACAGCGGTGATTTTGTCCAACGCCGATTGCGCGGATTGCCCTAATTCACTGCCTGCCCAAGTTTTGCTCATTCGCACACCAATGACCAGGGCTTCAATTTCTTCGGCAGTGAACATGATAGGCGGAATATCCAAACTATGCCGTAATCGGTAACCAACGCCGGCTTCACCTTCTACCGGAACGCCGGATAAGCTAAGGTCTTGGATGTCTCGGTAAATGGTGCGCTCGGACACTTCTAAACGTTCGGCGAGGGTTTTGGCGGTGACCAAACGTTTATTGCGCAAGATTTGGACGATTTGAAAGAGACGGTCAGCGCGGCGCATGATGGTATTTGAAAAGGCGACCGGAGCTCCGGTCGCTTAAATCTCATGAAGGGTTAAGCGGGTGAATATAAACCAATGCGGTTACCTTCGCTATCTAAAATCAAGGCAAAATACCCGCAGTCGCCATCATGGATAGCGGTTTTAGGTACGATAAGAGTTGCGCCGTTTTGCAAGCCTCTTTCCAGCGGCACGCTTAAATCTTCACCGCCATTAAAGTACACAACCGCCCCGGTTGAACTGGGTTGGTATTGCTCGCCCAAGACCAACATACCACTAACCGCCTCTTCTTCGGCCTCGAAAATGGCAAATTGAAAGTCTGCCATCGTGTCGTCTTTAAACGTGGCCGCCAATAGGGTTTGATAAAAAATTTTTGGCACGTTGCATATCCGTTACCGGAATCTCAAACCAGGTTGCTACATGGGTGTTCATAGACTATCTCCGTAAATTTAATGTTAACGAATAGCTATGGTATAACAGCCCTACTGACAGCGTTATGTCAGCAATCTTAAATCTACTTAGATTCTTTGATGAGTTACAGTTTATTGAAATGGTCTCATACTTTTGGATATAAACCGTGAAATGATTTAAAAAAACAAAAACTCGCGCAACCCTAATGAGCATAGCTGACATTTTGCCTGTGTGACTCGGCATTTTCTCCTGTGCTAGCTACAATATATACTTCAAACGGTCACATTCGGTTTTTTAGATAGGTAGGGTGCGCTGTGCGCACCTTTATAACATCATTAAAATCAATGAAAAAGGTGCGCACAGCGCACCAACAACACAAGATACCGAATGTGA
>NZ_LAJX01000260.1 GCF_000963695.1 Methylocucumis oryzae | reverse complement strand
ACGCACACCCAATGACGCACTATCCGTATTATTAAGCGAATTAACAAGCCAGTATCATYTTTTTTTGACTGGCGCAAAACCGAGCACAGTCTTTATCACGCCATGCTAGCCTACGCCGATGTACTCATCGTTACAGGCGATTCATTGTCCATGTGCTCAGAAGCCGCCTACACAGGCACGCCTTTGCTGGTTGATCTTACCGATAGCGCTATGGAAAAATACCATCAAGACATCATCGCCAAATTAATCGAATACGGCGCCGCTAAGCCTCTCACACACGACTATCAGGCATGGACGTATCAGCCACTCGACCCTACCGGTGATGTCGCAAAAGCGGTTTTTCAGTGTTTGCAAGCATAACGTTCGCCGCTCAAACGGTGACTGTTATGCACTATGGATATACCAAATAGAATGTACGATACAGAAGGAAACACGCAAACAATGCGCCTTCCTTCGTTCGACGCACCCTATAAGCGCTTCTTACGGCCTTATCGCTCTACCCATCTTACGAGTTATTTAAAGAAATGAAATCAGCATATTCAAGCGGTCAACTTTTCATTGAGGGATAAACATGTCTTTTTTTAAACACCCATTTGTTAAGCAATTAGGCAGCAGTTTTTTAGATTTAGCACCGATTTTGGCCGTCGTTATTGTTTTTCAAATATGGGTGATAAAACAGCCGATTCCGGATTTGGGAAATTTAATAATGGGCACAGTGTTTGTGGTGCTGGGGTTGACATTATTTATTCAAGGGCTGGAATTGGGACTATTTCCGATTGGCGAGTCGATGGCTTATGCGTTTGCAAAAAAAGGCAGTGTCGCATGGTTGCTGACTTTTGCATTCTGTTTAGGGTTTGGCACAACGGTAGCTGAACCCGCCTTAATTGCGGTGGCGAATGAGGCAGCCAATATTGCGGCCAAAGGTAAATTGATTTCCGCTGATTTGCAAGCTAAAGCCGGTTATGCTATGGGTTTGCGTTTATCAGTGGCTTTGTCAGTCGGTTTTGCGATTATGGTCGGGGTATTGCGGATTATCAAAGGCTGGCCTTTGCATTATCTGATTATCTGCGGCTATGCGGCGGTGTTGATTATCACCCCATTTGCACCGAAGGAAATCATCGGTATTGCCTATGATTCCGGCGGCGTGACAACATCCACGATTACCGTGCCGTTAGTGACTGCATTAGGGATTGGTTTGGCAACCGCCATTAAAGGCCGGAATCCGATGATAGATGGCTTCGGGCTGATTGCATTCGCATCATTAACGCCAATAGTGTTTGTTATGGCTTACGGAATATTACGATGACAGAGTGGTTTTATAATTTTTTAACCGTGATTTGGACAACCTGTACCGATGTATTGCCGATTGCGGCGATTATTATAGGCTTTCAGCTTTTAGTGATTCGCAAACCCCTCCCGCATCCGACTAAAACAGCACTGGGTTTTTTCTATGTGTTAATCGGCATAGCCTTTTTTTTTAGAAGGGTTGAATATGGCGCTATTTCCGCTCGGTGATTTGATGGCGAAACAGCTCACCACGCCCGAATTTTTAGGCATTCCTGCCGAGGCGACAGAAATTTCCTGGACAAAATACGGCTGGGTTTATCTGTTTGCGGCCTGTATTGGTTTTGCCACTACTTTAGCCGAACCTTCTTTACTTGCGGTGGCGATAAAAGCGGAAACCGTCTCCGGCGGCACAATTGGCGCATTTGGTCTGCGATTGGCGGTATCGGTTGGTGTCGCCTTGGGGATTGCGTTGGGAACATTCAGAATTGTCACTGGCAGTGAACTTTATTATTACATTATCGCCGGTTATGTAGTGGTACTGATTCAAACCGCTTACGCGCCGAAAATCATTGTTGGCCTGGCTTACGATTCCGGCGGCGTAACCACTTCGACAGTGACTGTCCCTTTGGTAACGGCTTTAGGGATTGGCCTGGCTTCTACAATACCGGGACGAAACCCGTTGTTTGACGGTTTTGGCTTGATTGCGTTTGCCAGTTTGTTCCCAATTATTTCAGTGTTGGCTTATTCGCAAATTGCCCTATGGCGTAGCAAACATTCATCATCTCACTCTTAAGAGGTCTTTATGCACTTTAAATTATTAATTGCATTTGTCGAAGCGGACAAAACCAATACCGTGCTGGATACGGCGCGGCAAAACGGCGCAAAAGGCGCAACCGTGATTACCAGTGCCAGAGGAGAGGGCATTAAACAATCAAAAAACGTTTTTCGGGCTAACCTTAGAAACCCAGCGCGACGTGCTGCTGTTTTTAGTCGAAGAACACTTAAGTCGGCATATTTTGGAAGAAATTGCCAAAGTTGGCGAATTTGACAGCAAGCCTGGCACCGGCATCGCCTTTCAGATTGATGTGGAAGACGCTATTGGGGTAATGCGCCAGGTTGAAAAATTAACACAAGAACTAGAGGACACATTATGAGTTGTGATACCAGCAAAACCATTCGAGTCAAAGAGATTATGAAAAGCGAGTTCAGCCGGATTGAAGCCACCCAAACTATTAAAGAAGCGTTAGAAGCGATGAAAATTCACCGCACTTCGGTACTGATTGTGAATAAACGCCACTCTGACGATGAATGGGGCATGATTACCTCCAGCGACATTGCGCGGGATGTGTTGGCAAAAAACCGCGCCCCAGACAGGGTGAATATTTATGAGGTGATGACTTGTCCTGTGATTAGCGTTCACCCGGAAATGGACATCCGCCACTGTTCACGGTTGTTTTCAACCTATAACTTAGTACGGGCGCCGGTGATTGTGGATAATCAAGTGGTTGGCATGATCAGCCCTAACTCATTGGTTTTAGACGGTTTATATGCTATCTGCAACTAAATAAGGATTTTATTTTATGGTGAGATTGTAGACACCGTCTTAAACTCCCAAAATCAAGCCTTGATTAAACACCATAGTTAGTATCTGATGTTACGCAGATTTAAGTTGCTAAGATTATTATTGCTCGCTCCCAAACTTAATCATTCACCCCCCACGACTTAACGCGATAAGGAAGCGCATCGTTCGCGTGTATCCTCGATAGATGCGCCTAGTGCCTAGACAAAAACACCTTATGGCGTTAAGTCATTCACTCATGGCTATCAGGTATGCGCGTAGAGTTACTAGATTCTACCGTGAATGCCCTATGTGTCAGGATAGATGTGGCAACAACGATGATTTACACCCATGTGCTGAATAAAGGTGGAAAGGGCGTTGTTAGTCCCTTGGATCGAATGTAAGTCAGGCTATCTAAGTGCGCTACAACCTAATAAGTCGCACTATTAATAAGTCGTAATAGCAAGGTAGCCATAATGAAGCTTCCGAATCCGGTTTTTATGTGACTATGGTGTTCTGCATTCTGGTTTGGCTTCATGTGCGCTAATCGCTAATACTTTCTGAACGACTCTAGGCAAACACTTGTCAGTGTTGCCTGTAAAGCATTAATGTTGGTAGTTTAAGTCTATTTTAGTATTGATTCAATACGGCTTTCCCACAGAAAAATGGAATATGACGTTTGTTTCTTTTGGATGCTCAGGTTGATTAGATGTTTTTACTTAACTTATTGATTAATATATTAAATTACAATTGTAGACTATTTATACAATCTGAAAAAACTGTAATAAAAGCCGTATCTAAGCAGACGATATAACACGCTTTCCACAGAGTTATCCACAGTTTTTGTGCATAACTGTTTTGATGCCTGTATCCGCAGCTGTTAAGTTGGTAATACGAGTAACCGCAATTTTTATAAGGGGCAATAGGCTATAGCATTATAAAGATTGAACATCCTGTGCATTATGCAGTTGCTAATGCGCCTTGAAGTTTTCGTCAACCATCAGTTAGGCAATTTTTAACTTGAAGTTGTCGGTCAGAAATATAAGGGATTCTTCTGCCTGTCCAATTAATTAGATCATTACAAGGAGCTGATTGGGAATTTTTAAATTACATATTACAACTTAGCTGTCAATCCGTAACTTCTGGTATAAAATAATTTAAGAATAATACTAACCTTATGGAAAAATCTGTATGTGGGCTGAATTACGAGATTTACGAGAAGAAATTGATGTTGGCACCCCGCCAAGGAATGGGGTCGAAGTTGCGCTAACAATAGACGGTTTAGCTGTTCAGGTGCCATCGGGCAGCTCAATCATGTTAGCTGCCGCGAAAGCGGGGCAAAGCGTACCTAAACTATGTGCGACAGACACACTTGAACCTTTCGGCAGTTGCCGGGTATGTTTGGTAGAAATTGAAGGCCGCAAGGGTTTTCCTGCCAGCTGCACTACCTTGGTTGAAGAAGGCATGGTGGTAAAAACACAGTCAGACGACCTGCAAAAACTGCGTAAAGGCGTACTTGAGCTCTACCTTTCCGACTTTCCAGAACAAGATATTGAAGGTGGTTGGAGCGAATTTCACGAAACATTGAAACAATGTGGCGTAACTTCCCATCCCTACCGCAAAGGCGATAACCATCAAGATGCTCCAGTTGATGAATCCAACCCATATTTCCTGTTTGATCCCGCAAAGTGCATCGTTTGCAGCCGTTGTGTCCGCGCTTGCGAGGAAATCCAAGGGACATTTGCTTTGACGATTTCGGGTAGGGGGTTTGAATCCCAGGTCGCCGCCGGGGAAAATCACTCCTTTTTTGAATCAGAATGTGTCAGTTGTGGTGCCTGTGTGCAAACTTGCCCGACGCAGGCTCTTGTCGAAAAAAGCCTATTTGAAGGAGGATATCAACGTGGCTAATCCAATCAAACCCGATCGCAGTGTAATAACTACATGCGCCTATTGTGGCGTGGGCTGTAGCTTTAAAGCTGAAACTTACCAAGGTAAGATCGTCCGGATGATTCCATGGAAAGAAGGCAAAGCCAATCACGGCCATAGTTGTGTGAAAGGCCGTTTTGCCTATGATTATTACAATCACCCTGATCGCATCCGTACTCCGCTAATCCGCAAATCCATTGATGATCCCTGGAAAGAAGCCAGCTGGGATGAAGCCATCAACTATGCCGCCAGTGAATTTAAGCGAATACAGGATAAACACGGCAAAAAATCCATCGGCGGAGTGTCCAGTTCTCGTTGCACAAACGAAGAAATCTTTTTGGTGCAAAAGTTGGTGCGTGCGGTTATGGGCAACAACAATATCGACAATTGCGCACGTATCTGCCATTCACCCACCCAATTTGGTATGTCTGCCACTGTCGGTTGGGGGGCGGCGAGCCAGCATTTCGATTCCATTTTGCAAGCCAATGTCATTATGGTGGTTGGCGCTAACCCGACAGAAGGCCATCCGGTTTTCGGTTCCTTGATGAAGCGACGCATTCGCGAAAGGTGCAAAGCTGATCGTCATTGATCCGCGCCGCACCGAGACGGTGGATTCGGCACACTGTAAAGCCAGCTTGCATTTGGCCTTACGTCCCGGCACTAACGTTGCTGTATTGGACAGTATTTCGCACGTAATCGTCCGCGAAAAATTGTACAACGAGCAATTTATAAGGGAGCGCTGCGAATGGGAAGAGTTTGAAGTTTGGATGGACTTAGTCGGTAGTGATCGGTATGCGCCTGAAATTATCGGTCCGCAAGCCGGTATTGATCCTGAAGCGATTCGGCAAGTCGCCCGTATGTACGCTGGTGGCCCGAACAGCGCTATTTATTACGGCCTTGGCGTCACCGAGCATTCACAAGGTTCAACCGGTGTGATGTGTCTAGGTAACCTAGCGCTGGCTTGCGGCATGTTTGGCCGTGAAGGCGTTGGCGTTAACCCTCTGCGCGGACAAGGCAACGTACAGGGTGGAAGCTGCCTTGGCAGTTGGCCACACGTCTTCAGTGGTTATCGCTTCGTGACCGACCCTGAGGTACGCTCATCTTTTGAGGGCGACTGGGGCGTGCCATTGGACGACGAGCCTGGCCTGCGCTTGCCGAATATGTTTGATGCCGCGCTGAGCGGACATTTCCGCGGCATGTTCATCATGGGTGAAGATCCGGTGCAAAGCGATCCGAATCAACACCACGTAATAGCAGCCATGAAGAGTATGGAGTGTGTCGTTCTTCAGGATATATTCTTAAACGAAACTGCAAAATACGCGCATGTTTTATTACCGGGTTCGTCTTCCCTTGAAAAAGAAGGCAGCTTCACCAGCGCGGAACGGCGTGTTAACCGCGTGCGCAAAGTGGTCGAGCCGCTGGCCGGCTACCAAGATTGGGAAGTTGTCGTCAAGCTGATGAATGCGATGGGCTATCCGGCGCATTACAACAATGCAGGGGAAATTCTGGATGAGATTGCCCGTTTGTCTCCGGCTTACAAGGGAATGAGTTTTGCTTTGTTGGATCGTATCGGCTCCGCGCAATGGCCTTGTGATGAAAACGCGCCAGAAGGCACCGAAGTCTTGCACACCGTTAAATTTCCGCGCGCTAACGGGCGTGGCACCTTTATGTTAACGGAATATGTGCCCACCATCGAGCGCACCAACGATCAGTATCCGTTGTTATTGACCACCGGCCGCATCCTAAGCCAATACAATGTGGGGACACAAACGCGGCGCACGGCTAACTCCATGTGGCATCCTGAGGATATCTTGGAGATTAATGCGGAGGACGCCCACGTTCGCGGTATTCGCGACGGTGATTGGTTAAGCATTAGCAGCCGCTTTGGTACCACCCAGCTAAAAGCCAAGCTGTCGAAACGCGTAAACCCCGGCATTGTTTATACCACCTTCCATCACGCTAAGTCTAAGGCTAACGTTTTGACATCTGACTTATCCGATTGGGCGACCAACTGTCCCGAATACAAAGTAACCGCTGTTGAAGTGATCAAAGCCACCGCTGAAACCGAGACAGTAAGGTCAGGTATTCAGAAACAAGCCGTGACCGAGGAGATTATTGCATGAGTTATTCTGTAAAGCAGCCTGGCGGTGCGCAAGACGATACCGTAATAGATATGGACAAGTTAATCGATATGGCTAACCAAATCGGCGATTTCTTTGCGCCCTACCCACCCGTCAGGCAGATAGAAGGCATCCGCAACCATCTTCGCACCTATTGGGATCCTAGAATGCGTCAAGCGCTTTTAGAATATATCAAAAAAGAAGGAGGCAATAATCTACATGAGCATGTACTTGCAGGAGCAACAGCATTAATAGAAACAGCTAATGAAAAAAAAGGTTATTACGGCCCACCAAAGGTCTAATACTAATCTTTTAACTTTTTGGTTTTGTTCATATCAGGTTGGAGTGCCTTAGATACGTTGCAATGCAACATATCTACCAAAAAACCGAAAARWWAGTTAAATATTTCATTGTTTAGTTAGGTAAAAGCCACAA
>NZ_LAJX01000026.1 GCF_000963695.1 Methylocucumis oryzae | reverse complement strand
ATGAACGTATTTCGGATTATTGCTGTGCTTGCTGTGTTAATAAGCAGCGCTTGCGTGAATCAACCTGCGATGCAACAAGCGTCATTGCAACCGCGTAAGTCTGTTGCTCATCACGCTAACTATGATGCTTCGCCGGTTTATTCGTCTGGAATAGGTGATTTAGTGTTACGCAAGCAGGTCTTTGATTCCGAATTGGTGATTACTGGCGAGCAACGCTTTGCCGGTTCGATTAGCTCGATACGGTTTCGCGGCAAAGAATATATCGACGTTGCAGATAACGGACGCCAGTTACAAAGCGCTGTGTCTTATGATGATTTGGGCGAGTGTGATAATCCAACAGAAGCCGGTACACGCGAGGATAGAGGGCGTAAAACGTCTAGTGTGTTAAAGTCCGGGGTTGTGCGTGGTAGTACATTAAGCACGGTTACGCAAATGGCGTATTGGGCGCCACCTAATACGCGCTATAGCAAACCGAAAGCGACGCGAACGCAAGGTAAAGATTACTGCGGTGCTAGACCTGATGCGTTATACACACGCAACAAGACAGTTTTGAGCCGTGATGTGTTAACAAAACAAGTGACGATAGGTGTCGCGGGTATGCCTAATGTCATTGATTATAAAGTTCAATTTCAAGTACCTGAAGCCCATAAAACCGCTGCCTTTGAGGCGTTATCTGCGCATTTGCCGCGCGAATTTAGCCGGGTTGATTTAGTCGATTTAGCGCGAGGGCGTTTAATGCCAGCGGTCGAGGGTGCGCCTAGAGATAAACCGGTGATTATCTCTACCCCTAATGGTCAACATGCGTTAGGTGTATATTCGCCTATGCTGCCAAAGCCTGGTTACACTTATGGCTGGTTTTTGCTGCCACAAGTGAGTAAGTGGAATTGTACGTTTCGTGAACGTGATATTCGGCCGGGAAATTATAATTATGAAGCAATGGTTGTGATTGGCACGCGCGACGAAGTGTTTGAGGCGATAGTTGCTTTGCCGGGGCGTTTAGGAAGATAGCTGATGTTCTTTGATAGGGTGGTGTTTATTATTTGCTGTTTAGTATGGATTTAAAAAATGATGAAGCAATTTGATGTGGTTATTGAAAAAGACTCCGAAGGTTATTTTGTAGCTTCTGTTCCTGCGCTAAAAGGTTGCCATACGCAAGCTAAGTCGCTGGATGTTCTTATGGAGCGTATTCGTGAAGCGATTGAGCTTTGTTTAGAAGTTCAGGGTTCGGTCTATGAGCCACTAGATTTTATTGGTGTGCAACGAGTTTCCGTTGTCGCATGACATCTTTTCCAAGTGTAACGGGTAAAGACTTATTACTTGCTTTGAAAAAAGCCGGTTTTTCGCTGGTGCGAGTAAAAGGCAGTCATCATTTTGTGCAACATGCTGATGGTCGTTCAACGATTGTCCCTGTTCATGCGGGTGAAACTATTGGGTCTGGGCTAATGAGCAAAATCCTTCGGATTGTGAATTAAGCCGTGAACAGTTACAAAAACTTTTATGAATATCCTAACGCTCTAATTTTCTAGCGCTAATTCGACTTCAGTATACTGGTTTGCCTGTAGCTTAAAGCCCCGCATCTCCAAAATGCCTTTGGTATTCAGTGAGATAATTAGATAAAGCGCATTAGGATAAGCATTCATGGTGATGTCGTCGGTGGAGGGTATAGCGGGAGCGGTAGGGTGAGAGTGGTAAATCGCAAATAATTCTTCACCTTTTTCCCGCATCGTTTTCATCGCGCTGAGCTGCTCTGCGGGGTCGAGTAGAAATTGGCGATGAGCGTGTTCGGCGACATTGCTAATCGGATAACAATGTCTAGGGTTGCCGTTTTCAGCGCCGATTAAGCCGCATACTTCTTGTTCTGGCGAGAGCTGTGCTAAGTGCAGTAGTTGTATCGTGAGAAGGCGGGGGATGTGGTAGTGTGGTGTGCTCATAGTTTTGGATGCTAAATGTTAAACGATTTTTTGGCCTAGAGTGACGCGTGGCTGGCCTGCTAAATCTGTGTAGGTGTGTACGGATTGGTAGTTATGGTTTTTCAATAGGGTTTGTACTGCAGGTGCCTGGTCATAGCCGTGTTCGAGTATTAAATAACCGTTGGTGCTTAAATAAGGCCAGCTATCAGCAATAATCGTGCGAAGGCTATTTAAGCCATCTATGCCGGATGCGAGTGCATTAATAGGCTCAAAGCGCAAATCACCTTGCTGTAAATGTGGGTCAGTTTCAGCGATATAAGGTGGATTGCTGACGATAATGTCAAACGTTCGTATTGGTATATTGGCAAACCAGTTGCTTTGATAAAACTGTATGTGTTGTTGGTGATGCTCAGCGTTGTGTTGGGCAATAGCTAGCGCGGCGGGGCTTATGTCGCAAGCATAAACCTGAGCATAGGGACGCTCTATTGCGATAGTAATCGCGATGATGCCAGAGCCTGTGCCTAAATCTAATACGCTTAGGGGCAAGTCCTTAGCGATACGCGCTAAGCTTGTTTCGCACAATAATTCGGTATCTGGACGCGGAATTAAGACATCGGGCGTAACAATAAAATCATGTGACCAAAATTCTCGGCGGCCTAAAATATAGGCCATGGGTTGGCCTTGTTGGCGTTGTCTTAATAGGTTGGTGAAAGCTTGATAGTCGGCATCGGGTATATCAGCGTTAGGCCACGCACGTAAGAAAGAGCGTGGCTTGACTAAACTGTGAGCAAGTAATAATTCAGCTTCTAATCGGGGCGAGTCGGTGCATGGGGTTAATAATGTTATCGCCTCTGTGAGTGCTGTTTGGACGGTGAGCATGAGTTTAGTCATCACCCAGTTGGGTGAGCAACTCCGCTTGATGTTCACTGATTAATGGCTGTATGACTGGCTCTAAGTCGCCTTCCATGATGTCTTCTAGTTTGTAAAGCGTTAGGTTAATCCTATGGTCAGTGAGGCGGCCTTGTGGATAATTGTATGTGCGGATACGTTCTGAGCGGTCGCCGCTACCGACTTGTAATTTTCGTGCTGCCGATTGCTCTGCTTGGTGCTTTTCTTGTTCTGCGGCTAATAAGCGTGATGCTAATAGCGACATGGCGCGTGCTCTATTTTTATGTTGTGAGCGCTCGTCTTGGCATTCGACCACAACACCCGTGGGGATATGAGTAATGCGTATCGCGGATTCGGTTTTGTTAACATGCTGACCACCAGCGCCGGAAGACCTAAAGGTATCCACTTTAAGATCGGCTGGATTTATGTCAATGGCATCGACTTCATCAACTTCGGGCATAATCGCAACCGTACATGCTGACGTGTGAACACGGCCTTGTGACTCGGTTTCTGGCACACGCTGTACACGGTGCGTACCTGATTCAAATTTTAATTGTGAGTAAACGTCACGACCTGACACGCGCATAATGACTTCTTTGTATCCGCCGTGTTCGCCAGGGTTTTCACTAATGATTTCCGTCTGCCAGCCTTTACGTTCGGCAAAGCGCTGATACATGCGCGATAAATCACCGGAGAATATTGCGGCTTCGTCGCCACCCGTACCAGCTCGGACTTCTAAGAAAATATTACGGGTGTCGTTGGGGTCTTTAGGTAGTAACAGCAGTTGCAGCTCATCGTCTAATTCGGTTATTGCGCTATTGGCATCGTTGATTTCTTCTTTGGCTAATTCTCTTAATTCAGCATCGCTGTCGTTAGCCATTTCTTTGGCCGATGCTAGCGCCGATAATGCGGTTTGATAGCGTTTGTAACACTCGACCAGTGGGCTGATTTGTGCATATTCTTGGCTTAGTGAACGGAATTGGTTTTGATTGCTTTGTACTGAGGGTTCTGCGAGTAAGCCCTCAATTTCGTCAAAGCGCTCGCATAAGCTTTCTAATTTGGCTTGTATGGATGGTTTCATTGGGTATTGCTTAGTTTGAAAATCTCACGCGCTGCAGCGATTAAGTCATGACGGTTATTTTCTGCAGCGTATTTAAGTTGGGTCGTTGGGATATGAATAATTTTGTTGGTTAGCGTATAAGCTAGCCGGTTTAGGGTTTCCTCAGGGTTGGCGCCATTTTTTAGCTGGCTTAAAGCTTTTTGTAAGACTTCATCGCGTAAGAGTTCGGCGCTCATTCGGTAGTCGCGTATGGTTGATTGCGCACCTTGGGCACGTAACCAAGCAAGAAAATATTCGACTTGAGTATCTATGATTTCTTCGGCTTGTTCGGCGGCTTGTCGACGCGAATTCATGTTTTGGTCGATGGTATGGCGTAAATCATCGACCGTGTACAAATAAACATCACGTAGTTGCTCAACTTCAGCTTCTATATCACGCGGAACTGCTAAATCTACCATAAACATGGGCTTGTACTTACGCTTTTTCAGTGCGCTTTCGACTCGACCTTTGCCTAAGATAGGTAACGGGCTGGCTGTTGATGAGATAACAATGTCAGCTTCTGCCAAGTGCATCGGTAATTCGCTTAAGTCAATCGCGTAGCCGTTAAACTGGGTGGCTAGCGTATGTGCTTTGTCATAGGTTCGATTGGCAATAATAATGCGGCCTATGCCTTGTTGGGCTAAGTGTCTAGCCGTTAATTCTATGGTTTCGCCCGCGCCAATTAATAACGCCGTTTGCTCGCTAAGCTTAGCAAATATTTGCTGGGCTAGTTGTACGGCGGCAAAAGCAACCGATACCGGGCTTGAGCCAATCGCTGTATCGGTACGGACTTTTTTGGCGGCGTTGAACGTATGTTGAAACAGCTTGCCCAATTGTTTGCCTATGGTTCCTGCATCACACGCGACATGGTAGGCGGTTTTCATTTGGCCTAAAATTTGCGGTTCGCCAAGTATCATAGAGTCTAAACCACACGCAACTCGGAACATGTGTCGAATGAGCTGGTTATCGACATGGGTGTATAAAAAAAGGGCTAAATTCAGTTGCGCTAATATTTTTATTTTGCGCCATCCAATCGATGAGGATTTGTTGGTCATCGGTGTTGGTCGTGCAATAAAGCTCGGTGCGATTACAGGTTGATAAAATCGCTGCTTCACTAATTTGCTCAACTAATGTTAGGTCTTTAAGTGACCTGGCTAACTCGTCGGCAGGGTAAGATAAGCGTTCGCGTATCGCAACCGGAGCGGTATTGTGATTAATCCCTACGGCAATAAGAGTCATAATGTTTGGGTGGCTTTAAACGTATGGTCTAGCTTAGCTTTTCTTTAAAATACCAGTATATTATGTCGCTGGAATGCAATAAATAGAATAGCTTTTGTTGAAATCGCATTGTTACGCATCCGAATTTAGCGGATTTCTGCTAATCTATCATCATATTTTAGCTATTACCTGCCAGGATTGTGAGTGTTCATTTATAGAGTTATAAGCATTATTGGTATTTTGGGCTTGAGTGCTTGCGCAACAGCGCCAGAGCAACCAGCTGATTCAGCCGTGCCCGCTATTGTACCTGAAGTTAAGTCGGCTCCGGTGAAGGATGAGACAAAGCCTAGTATTAAACAAGACGTTAAAACCGCTATTGACCCTGATGTTTTGTTTATGTTGTTAACTGCGGAGCTCGCTGGACAAAGAGGGCAGTATGAAATTGCTCTGGAAGGCTATTTAGAAGCTGCTAAGCGGGTGAAAGATCCACGCTTTGCCGAGCGCGCAGCGATGATTGCTATGTACATGAAAGATAGCAAAAAAATAAATGAAGCAGTTGCTTTATGGTTACATAGAGAGCCAGATAATCTGACCGCTAGAAAGCTGGCGGCATTATCAGCTTTTAGAGCTAGTGATAAAGCTGCCGCTTTTGCGCACACTGAAGCGTTGTTATTGGCTGATCCGGCCGGATTTGAAAAGACTATGTTGGAATTAATAGGCGTTTTACAAAAAGATGCCAAGACAAAGTTGCTTTATCAAATTATGGCTGAGCTCGCGCAAAAGCATTCTAAGCAGGCGACAGTATTTTTTGTGCAAGCGCTATTGGCTATGCAAATGAATAATAAAGACCTAGCTGAGCAGAGTATTGACAAAGCATTAACGCTTCAACCGGGATGGGATAAAGCATTAATGCTGAAATCGCAGCTAGCTATGGTGTCGGGCGATATGACGCAAGCTAAGAAAGTATTGCAAGAGGCTATATTGAAATATCCTAAGGATACTAAGCTAAAGAAGATGTTGGCCCAGGTTTTAATTAAAGCAAAAGCCTATGGCGAGGCCATGCAGGTGTATCAGCAGCTAGTCGATGCTGATTCCAAAGACAAAGAAAGTTTGTTTGCCCTAGCTTTGGTGTACATGCAATTGAATCAGGACGCACAGGCTGAGCAAATTCTTGAGCGCCTTTTGCTTGATTCGGAATGGCAGTCTCAAGCAGGTTTTTATCTTGGTAAATTGGCTGAAAAACAAGGCGATACTGCTAAAGCGTTGGCTTTATACGATAAAAGTGAAAACGGTTTTTATGCGTTTGACAGTGCAGTGTCGGCTGTGACCTTATTGGCAAGGCAAAAGCAGTTTGATGAAGCGCAGCAGCGCTTAACTGAGATGGTTAAAAAATTTCCTAAGCATGGTGGGCGTATTACGTTATTGCAAGCGAGGTGTTTAATCAGCAAAAGCACTATCAAAAAGCATTTGAGCTGTTAACGCAGGCGCTGTTGGCTCAGCCTGATGATAAGGATTTGTTATATATGCGCGCTTTGATGGCTGAGCGGATTGGTAATCCGTCGATGATGGAGGCGGATTTAAAGAAAATCTTAGAAAAAAATCCCGATAGTGCAGAAGCTTTAAACGCATTAGGGTACAGTTTAGCTGATAAAACAACGCGCTATGCTGATGCTGAAAAATATTTAAGACGTGCGTTAGCGTTACAGCCTGATGAAGCAGTAATTTTAGATAGTTATGGCTGGTTGCAATATAAGTTAGGTCGTCATCAGCAAGCATTGGACTATTTACAACGAGCTTATTCTAAACAGCAAGAAAATGAGATTGCTGCTCATATTGCGGAAGTGTTATGGGTTTTAGGGAAAAAGGAGCAAGCGTTAAAGATATTTGACGCAGCGATTAACAAAGCGCCTGATGACGAATATTTATTAGACTTTAAGCGCAGAATTTTAGATAACGCTAAATAACGGATTATTGAAGTGCGTCATTCATTATTTTTAGTGCTGATATTTATGCAGTTATCAGGCTGTTCCATGTTTATGGCTACGCCTCAGACGACAGGCTATTCGCGGCAAGAATTAATCTCTCATTATGACTTGCAGCGTTGGATGTTTGCTGGACGAATTGCTGTGACGAGCAGTAAGGATTCGTGGACGGCTAATATTGCTTGGCAGCATGTGGCGGAGCAGGAGCATTTAAAATTGTCTGGGCCTTGGGGGCAGAGTGCAACTACGATTGACTTGAATCAACATGAAGTTGTCATTAATCGGGGAACAGAGGGGCAAAAATCTTCCGTTGAACCAGAAATATTTATTCAGCAGCAATTAGGTATTGCGGTGCCTTTATTAGCCTTACGGTATTGGGTGCTGGGTTTGCCTGAGCCAGGGCAAAATTATCAAGATGTGGTGTCTGGGTTTTATCAGAATGGTTGGTTGGTTGAGTATCCTCTAATGCAAGTAGGCGAGTATTTATTGCCTAAGAAAGTAATTATTACTCACCCGAAAGTTAAATTAAAGCTAGTAATAGATCAATGGAATTTTAATGAATCTTGAATCGGATTTAGGTTGGGGGAAAAAATGGCCTGCACCAGCTAAAATTAATTTGATGTTACGAATTATTGGTAGACGTGCTGATGGTTATCACCTGCTACAAACAGTGTTTCAGTTTATTGAGTTATCGGATTGGCTAAGTTTTTATCCTGTCAGTGATTCTTCAGTCAAATTGCGTAAGCCGTTGCTGGGAGTTGCTGAAAATGATGATTTGACTGTGAGAGCAGCAAAGCTATTGCAGCGTGAGACGGGCTGTCGTTTAGGTGTAGAAATTGCCGTCGAAAAAAACCTGCCTATGGGTGGTGGTTTGGGAGGGGGGAGTTCTGATGCGGCAACAGTATTGTTGGTATTGAATCGATTATGGGGTTTAAACTTAAGTATTGAACAATTGATGGCATTGGGATTATCTTTAGGTGCTGATGTGCCTGTATTTGTTTTTGGTTATGCGGCTTGGGGTGAAGGTGTTGGTGAAAGTCTCACTAAAATTGACCTTAAAGAACAATGGGTTGTTATCATTAAGCCAGATTGTCATGTTAATACTAAACAAATTTTTTCATCTGATAATTTGACAAGAGATAGTAAATCTATCACAATAGACGACTTTATAGCTGGACAGCACAACAATGATTGCTTGCAGGTAGTATGTGAGGCATATCCGCAAGTTCATCAGGCGCTAGCAGATTTGTCGGTGTATGCGGAAGCTAGATTGACAGGTACGGGTGCTTGTGTTTATGCGTTGTTTGGTTCTGAGGAGCAAGCTCAGTTTGCGTGTCAGGCATTATCTGCTAATTGGCATACTTATGTGTCAAGATGCGTCAATGAATCGCCGTTGCTTTCGTGTATGAAAGTAGGTGCAAATTTATAAATGGGTCGTCGCCAAGCGGTAAGGCACGGGGTTTTGATCCCCGCATACCAAGGTTCGAATCCTTGCGACCCAGCCATTTATCATCTGAGTTAACTCTGTTAGGAGTCCTTGAATGAATGACGCCTCCATGATGGTGTTTTCTGGTAATGCTAATTTGGCTTTATCTGAGGGAATAGTAAAAAAGCTTAACATGCGCTTAGGGATGGCGGCTGTTGGTAGGTTTAGTGATGGTGAGATAGCGGTTGAAATTGAGGAAAATGTTCGAGGTAAGGATGTTTTTGTTATTCAATCGACCTGTCCGCCAACCAATGAAAACTTAATGGAGTTGTTGGTCATAATTGATGCTCTGAAGCGGGCGTCAGCGTCGCGTATTACAGCGGTTATGCCATATTATGGCTATTCGCGCCAAGATAGGCGTTCGCGCTCGGCTAGGGTGCCTATTAGTGCTAAGCTTGTTGCTAAGATGATTGAGCAGGCGGGTGCGAGTCGATTGTTGACTGTTGATTTGCATGCTGATCAAATTCAAGGTTTTTTTGACATTCCGGTTGATAATGTTTATGCGTCGCCGATTTTGCTTGGTGATATATGGCGTCAGCAATATAAAGATTTAATTGTTGTTTCGCCTGATGTGGGCGGGGTTGTTAGGGCAAGAGCCTTGGCTAAACGGCTTGGTGATGCTGATTTGGCAATTATTGATAAGAGGCGTCTAAAAGCTAATGTGTCAGAAGTGATGCATATCATAGGTGATGTTGAAGGGCGTGTCTGTATTTTGATTGATGATATAGTTGATACGGCCGGTACGCTATGCAAAGCAGCTGAAGCGCTTAAAAAACATGGAGCTATAAAAGTAGTTGCTTATTGTACGCATCCTGTGTTGTCGGGTGAGGCAATGGTGAATCTGCAAGGTTCGGTGCTTGATGAATTGGTGGTTACTGATACGATACCTTTGAGTCAGCAGGCTGTGGCATCTGGAAAGATTAGGCAGTTGACAGTTGCTGAGATGTTGGCTGAAACGATTAGGCGTATTGCTGTTGGTGAATCAGTTAGCTCATTGTATGTCGATTAGTTGTAGATATTGAAATAAGGTTTGGCCTGGATGGGCGGAGAGTTTGAAGATGTCTAATGTGTTTGAGTTTGTTGCGCAAAAGTCGTGCTGAAGCAGGTAAAAGCGTTGCTAGAAGAGTGCGTCGCCAAGGCGATGTGCCGGCTGTGATTTATGGTGCTCACAAAGACCCGCAAATGATTGTATTAAATCATAATGAAGTGATAAAGCATTTGGAGCATGAGGCGGTGTATTCTCATATTTTGGATGTGACAATTGATGGTAATACTGAAAAAGCGATTCTTAAAGCTGTTCAGCGCAATCCTTCCAGGTTTCAGGTTATGCACTTGGATTTTTTGCGTGTAGACATGTCTGAGGCTGTGAAAGTGCATGTGCCACTGCATTTTATTAACGAATCATCTTCAATTGGTGCAAAGAAGGGTGGGATTGCTACGCACTCAATGGTAGATGTAGAGGTGTCCTGCTTGCCTTCCGCATTGCCTGAATTTATTGAGGTTGATATGGCGAATCTTGATATCGGTGAGTCGTTGCATTTATCAGATTTAGTATTGCCGAATGGGGTTGAGGTTGTTGCTTTGGCTCAAGGTGCAGAGCATGATTTGCCAGTAGTTTCTATCATGTCGGCAAAAAGGCGGCAAAGAAGACGCGGCATAAATGATTAAATTATTGGTTGGTCTGGGGAATCCGGGTCGTCAATACGAAAAAACTCGTCACAATGTTGGTTTTCTGTTTTTAGATAAAGTTTTTGCGTCTTATGGTTCGGCGTGGAATGTTGAATCTAAATTTCAGGGTATTATGGCTGAGTGTTCTGTGGCTGATAATAAATTGTTGTTATTAAAGCCTCAAACATTTATGAATCGTAGTGGTTTGTCTGTTGGTCAAGTGCTGCGATATTTTAAGCTCTCAATTGATCAGGTTTTAGTGATTCATGATGAGCTTGATTTAAGTGTTGGTGTATCTCGCCTGAAAAAAGGCGGTGGTCATGCGGGACATAATGGATTAAGAGATATTATCCAGCACTTAGGTAGTAATGATTTTTATAGAATGCGTATAGGGATTGGTCGGCCTGCTTCTGGTATTTCGGTAGCTGATTATGTGTTATCGGCGCCGATGAAAGAAGATATGGATATGTTAAATGGAGTTTTAGATGAGGTGTTGAGTTATTTGCCTCAGATAGTCGCTGGAGATATTTCAGTGGTTATGAATAAATTAAATTAAGCTTCACGTTTGTTTGACAATTTATAAAAAATAGTCGATAATATTTGACTAACCCGATATGGAGGGGTTCCCGAGCGGTCAAAGGGGGCAGACTGTAAATCTGTTGGCTCCGCCTTCGGAGGTTCGAATCCTCCCCCTCCACCATAACTTAGATATGCGGGTGTAGTTCAATGGTAGAACTCCAGCCTTCCAAGCTGATCACGTGGGTTCGATTCCCATCACCCGCTCCATTCTGTTTGTGCTCATATAGCTCAGTAGGTAGAGCACTTCCTTGGTAAGGAAGAGGTCACCGGTTCAAATCCGGTTATGAGCTCCAGGTTGCTGATAATCGGTTTTGTTAATAGTGTTGTCAGTAAGTTAATTTAATATGGTGTTTGTTGTCTTGGTTCGCTGGTTTATTATTGCTTGAATCAGTTTGGCTAATACTGTATGATAATTAGCTCTTTAAGGTTTGTCTGAATAGGTCAGTAGTTCAATTGGTAGAATGGCGGTCTCCAAAACCGTTGGTTGGGGGTTCGAGACCCTCCTGGCCTGCCACTCAGGGTGATTCAAATCTAAGTCCTTCATTTCATAAGAATAATCATAAGAATAAAGCATGAGTAATCAATCGGAAGCTACAACATCAGTGCTTGATGTTGTTAAGCAGGTCTTTTCAGCTATTTTTTTAGTCGCTGGTATTGTCGCTTTTTATTATTTTTCTGAAGTGCAGTTATTGTACCGGGTGCTAGGTCTGATTGTTATTGTTGGCTTAGTCGCGGCTATGATGTTCACTACCGATTTGGGGCGTTCAGTTTGGGCTTTCTTTTTGGAGTCAAGGCAAGAAGTAAGGAAAATCGTTTGGCCCGGTAAAGACGAAACCATGCGTACAACTTTATTGG
This sequence comes from Methylocucumis oryzae, assembly GCF_000963695.1. GTDB lineage: Bacteria > Pseudomonadota > Gammaproteobacteria > Methylococcales > Methylomonadaceae > Methylovulum > Methylovulum oryzae. Next base: position 32,557 of record NZ_LAJX01000026.1, on the reverse strand, counting down.
TGTTTGCGATGGTGTTTGTTGTGGGTATTATTTTGTGGGTGCTAGATATGGCTCTGTTTCAAGCAGTTCGATTGTTAACCGGACAAGGCGGGTAGTATGTCTTTACGTTGGTATGTTGTTCACGCCTATTCAAATTTTGAAAATAAGGTTAAGCAAGCGCTAGAAGAAAGAATAAAGCGTGAAGGTTTAGAGCAATACTTCGGTAAGATTTTGGTTCCTACTGAAGAAGTTGTTGAAATGCGTATGGGTCAGCAGCGTAAAAGTGATAGAAAATTTTTTCCAGGTTATGTGTTAGTCCAAATGGAATTGACAGACGAGACCTGGCATCTTGTTAAAGATGTGCCTAGAGTGTTAGGTTTTATCGGTGGTACATCAGATAGGCCTTCACCTATCTCTGAAAAAGAAGCAATTGTCGATTTTAAATCGTGTGGAAGAAGGTGTTAATAAGCCTAGGCCTAAAGTGTTGTTTGAAGTAGGTGAGGTGGTTCGTATTATCGATGGTCCGTTTAAGGATTTTAATGGTGTTGTCGAAGAAGTTATATACGAAAAAAGTAAATTAAAAATATCAGTTTTGATTTTTGGTCGCTCTACATCTGTGGAATTAAATTTTTCTCAAGTAGAAAAAAGCTAAAGTCGATTCATCACTATAATCCCTGTCTCTTATAAAGACGGGGATTTTTGTATCTAAGGGGAGCTGAAAAGCGCTAGTACCCATTCGGAGTTATAAATGGCAAAAAAAATAACCGCATATATTAAGCTGCAAGTTAAAGCAGGCGAGGCAAATCCTAGTCCGCCGGTTGGTCCAGCGTTGGGTCAGCGTGGTGTCAATATTATGGAATTTTGTAAAGCATTTAATGCAAAGACTCAGGATGTCGAGAAAGGCATGCCTTTGCCCGTTGTTATTACTGTATACAGTGATCGTAGTTTTACATTTATTACTAAAACGCCGCCTGCATCAATTTTGCTGAAAAAACTTGCTGGTATTAAAAGCGGTAGTAGTAATCCGAATACTAAAAAAGTTGGGACTGTCACGAGAGCGCAATTGGAAGAGATTGCTAAAATGAAAATGGAAGATTTGACAGCCGCTGACATGGATGCTGCAGTTAGAACAATTGCTGGTAGTGCTCGCAGCATGGGCTTAAATGTGGAGGGTGTGTAATGGCAAAGTTATCGAAAAAATCGAAATTGATTCGTCAAAAAGTGACGAGAACTAAGCAATATACATTAACTGAAGCAGTTGAGTTGTTAAAAGAATTTAAAACCAATAAATTCGAAGAATCTATTGATGTCAGCGTAAATTTAGGTGTTGATCCTCGTAAATCGGATCAAAACGTCAGGGGTGCAACAGTATTGCCTAATGGAACGGGTAAAACGGTAAGGGTCGCTGTATTTACTCAAGGCCCAAACGCTGATGCTGCTCGCGCTGCAGGTGCCGATATTGTTGGTATGGATGATTTAGGTGATTTAGTCAAGAAAGGCGAGATGAACTTTGATGTGGTCATTGCGTCGCCTGATGCTATGCGAGTCGTGGGTCAGTTAGGTCAAATTTTAGGCCCTAGGGGCTTAATGCCTAACCCTAAAGTCGGTACAGTGACTGCCGATGTGGCTACTGCTGTTAAAAATGCAAAATCCGGCCAAGTTCGTTATCGTACTGATAAATCAGGTATTATACATTGCACGCTAGGTAAGATTACGTTTGATACGTCAGCGATACAGGGCAATTTAGAGGCTTTGCTGGCAGATTTGAAAAAGGCCAAGCCTACTGCTGCTAAAGGTGTTTATATTAAAAAGATTACATTGTCGTCAACTATGGGTCCAGGCTTATGGTTAGATCCTAGTAGTTTAGGCGGTCAATAACAAGCTTTGGGTTGCCGTGTAAACGGTAACCGTCAAAGACCGCAGGTGTTGCAAAACTTAATTTTCCTGCGTAGACGGAAACTGGAACCCAACATAAATCTGGGGAAAAGAGCCGTAAGGAGCATCATTAGATGCATGGTATTCATTCTGAATAATCAGAACAAAGACGGAGGTAAACTGTGGCACTCAATTTAGATAGCAAAAAAGCTGTCGTAGAAGAAGTCGCTGCAATAGCCGCTAAAGCTCATTCTGCTATAGCCGCCGAATATCGTGGTATGTCCGTAACCGAGTTAACAGAGTTACGGAAAAATGCCAGAGCCTCGGGGGTGTATTTGCGTGTTGTGAAAAACACCTTGACACGCCGTGCTGTTACAGGAACTCAATTTGAGTGTATGCAAGATGGGCTCGTTGGTCCATTAATCATGGCATTTTCATTAGATGATCCAGGTGCAGCGGCGCGTTTGATTGGTGAGTTTTCAAAAGGTCACGATAAGTTGATTCCAAAGGTGATTGCGTTTGGTGGTCAGTTATTTGGACCATCTGAATTAAGCCGATTGGCAAGTATGCCTACTCGCGATCAGGCATTGGCGACATTAATGTCAGTCATGAAAGCGCCAGTGGAAAAATTTGTTCGTACGTTGGCAGAACCACACGCAAAATTGGCCCGCACTATTATGGCTATTAAAGAACAGAAAGAAGCGGCTTAAGCTTATATTTAACCAGTTAGAATTTAGAGGAATCACAAATGGCATTATCTAAAGAAGAAATTTTAGATGCTATCGCGAATATGACGGTAATGGAAGTTGTTGAATTAATTTCAGCAATGGAAGAAAAATTTGGTGTCTCGGCCGCTGCGGCTGTTGCAGTTGCAGCGCCTGCAGCAGCCGCTGCAGCGCCTGTGGTAGAAGAGCAAACTGAATTTGACGTTATCTTAACTGGCTTCGGTGAGAACAAAGTTGGTGTAATTAAAGCAGTGAGAGCGATTACAGGCTTAGGTTTGAAAGAAGCGAAAGATGCTGTTGAAGGCGTTCCAACCACTTTGAAAGAGGGTGTGCCTAAAGCAGAAGCAGACGATATTAAAAAGCAGCTTCTTGAAGCTGGCGCTACTGTCGATATTAAGTAATATCGATAGCGTTAAAGACAATATCACTTATTGTCCATGTAAGGCTGGTGGCCATGTCACCGGCCTTTTACTGTTTGTCATAAGTTGACAATAGATCCCACCACAACAAAAGGTTTGGAAGCAATATGTCCTACTCTTTTACCGAAAAAAAGCGTATCCGAAATAACTTTGGCAAAAGCGACGAAGTACTAGAAGTGCCGTATCTTTTAGCAATGCAAATCAATTCCTATGCCAGCTTTCTACAACTGGGCACAGCACCTGAGAAGCGCGATAACATGGGGTTGCATGCAGCTTTTTCTAGTGTATTCCCGATTGAAAGTCATTCCGGCTACGCTGTACTGGAATATGTTAAATACCGGCTTGGTGAGCCAGTATTTGATGTGAGAGAGTGTCAGCAGCGAGGCGCTACATTTGCAGCACCTCTGAGAGTATTAGTGCGTTTAGTTATCTACGATAAAGATGCGCCGGCCAGTGCAAAAGTCGTTAAAGATATTCGTGAGCAAGAAGTCTACATGGGTGAGTTACCTTTAATGACGGAAAATGGTACTTTTGTTATTAATGGTACTGAGCGCGTTGTGGTTTCGCAGTTACATCGCTCACCCGGTGTGTTTTTCGATCATGACAAAGGTAAAACGCATTCATCAGGTAAGTTATTATTTAATGCTCGCATCATTCCTTATCGTGGTTCCTGGTTAGATTTTGAATTTGACCACAAAGATTGCGTATACGTGCGTATAGACAGACGCAGAAAAATACCTGCGACGATATTGCTCAGAGCATTAGGCTACGACAACGAAGAAATGATTAAAATTTTCTTCGAAACGAATAAGTTTACGATTAGCGCAGACAAAATATTATTTCACCTTGTCCCTGAGCGTATGCGTGGTGAAATTGCGGCTTTTGATATTAAATGCAACGGGCAAGTACTGGTCGAGGAAGGCCGTAGAATCACGGCTAAGCATATTCGAGAAATGAACAAGGCGGGTCTGACACAGGTTGAAGCACCAAGAGAATACTTGGTCGGTAAAATTCTCGGCCATAACCTTATTTCTGAGGTAACTGGAGAATTAGTCGCGCATGTCAACGACGAAGTCACGGAAACTTTAATCGATCGTGCTGTTGAGGCTGGAATTACTGATGTTAATACGTTGTTTGTAAATGATCTCGATAGAGGCCCATATATTAGCAATGCGATGAAGCTAGATGTGACGACTAATGCTTTGGAGGCGTTAGTTGAGATTTATCGTATGATGCGTCCAGGTGAGCCGCCTACAAAAGAGTCAGCAGAGAATTTATTTCAAAATTTATTTTTTACTGACGAGCGCTACGATTTGTCATCAGTAGGGCGCATGAAATTCAATCGCAGATTAGGGCGCGAGCAAGCGACAGGCACAGGTACGCTAACCAAAGAAGATATTATTGACGTGTTAAAGGAGTTGATAAATATCCGTAATGGTAATGGCAGTGTTGACGATATTGATCATTTAGGTAATCGTCGTGTCCGCTCTGTGGGCGAGATGATAGAAAATCAATTTAGAGTTGGCCTAGTAAGAGTCGAGCGTGCTGTTAAAGAGCGCTTATCAATGGCGGACTCTGAAGGCTTAATGCCACAAGAAATCATCAATGCGAAACCCGTATCGGCAGCCGTTAAAGAGTTTTTTGGTTCTAGCCAGTTGTCGCAGTTTATGGATCAAAACAACCCGTTATCACAGGTAACGCATAAGCGCCGGGTGTCAGCATTAGGACCGGGTGGTTTAGCCAGGGAGCGTGCGGGATTTGAGGTACGCGACGTACATGCCACGCACTATGGTCGAGTTTGTCCAATTGAAACCCCAGAAGGCCCCAATATCGGTCTGATTAACTCTTTATCAGTATATGCTCGTACTAACGCATATGGTTTCTTAGAAACACCTTATCGTAAAGTGGTTAATGGTCATGTGACTAATCAAGTTGATTATTTGTCAGCCATTGAAGAAGGTGAGTTCGTTATTGCTCAGGCGAGTGTAGCGGTTGATGAAAATGGCAAGTTAGTCGATGGCCTAGTGTCATGCCGTCATAAAGATGAGTTTACGTTGGCAATGTCCGATACCGTACAGTATATGGATGTTTCATCTAAACAAATCGTATCGGTAGCGGCATCAATTATTCCATTCTTAGAACACGACGATGCCAACAGAGCGTTAATGGGCTCAAATATGCAGCGGCAAGCAGTACCTACGTTGAGAGCTGAAAAGCCATTAGTCGGTACAGGCATGGAAAGAACAGTTGCAAAAGACTCCGGCGTGACAGTTGTCGCTGAGCGTGGCGGTAAAATCGAAGCGGTTGATGCGGCTAGAATTGTAGTGCGCGTAAACGAAAATGAAACAAGGTCCGGTAGTCCAGGCGTCGATATTTACAATTTAATCAAATATACCCGCTCCAACCAAAATACTTGTATTAACCAAAAACCTTTAGTTAAGCCGGGTGATGTTGTTAGCGCTGGAGACATTATTGCCGATGGTCCATCGACTGATATGGGTGAATTGGCGTTAGGTCAAAATATGTTAGTCGCCTTTATGCCGTGGAATGGCTATAACTTCGAAGACTCAATCTTAGTGTCTGAGCGTGTGGTCAGGGAAGATCGCTTTACGACGATACATATTGAAGAAAAAACCTGTGTTGCGCGGGATACCAAGCACAGTCCTGAAGAAATCACCGCTGATATTCCAAATGTCAGCGAAGAGGCGTTAGCTAAACTTGATGAATCAGGTATTGTGTATGTCGGTGCCGAAGTTAAAGGTGGCGATATATTAGTTGGCAAAGTAACGCCTAAAGGCGAAACACAGTTAACTCCGGAAGAAAAACTACTAAGAGCTATTTTTGGTGAAAAAGCGGCTGATGTTAAAGACACTTCGCTAAGAGTACCTAGCAGCATCGAGGGTACGGTAATCGATGTGCAAGTTTTTACCCGAGATGGTGTAAAAAAAGACAAACGTGCAGTCGATATTGAGCAGCAAGAGATAAAACGTTTTAGAAAAGATTTGGACGATCAGCTAAAAATCTTAGAAGAAGACATTTATTTACGAATAGGCAAGATGTTATTGGGTAAATTGGCTTTGTCAGGTGTAGGTCAGTTATCTGGTAATTCTGAAGTTACGCAAGACTATTTAGATTCAATAAAGCGCTCAGACTGGTTGAAGATAAAGATGAAGGATGAAGATTTGAATCTTCAACTAGAGGTTGCTGCCGCTAAAATAGAGCAATTGCGTAAAGAATTCGATGAAAAATTCGAGGATAAACGTAAAAAAATTACCATGGGAGATGATTTGGCTCCGGGTGTTTTGAAAATGGTTAAAGTTTATTTAGCTGTTAAAAGACGCATACAGCCGGGCGACAAAATGGCAGGACGTCATGGTAATAAAGGGGTTATCTCAATGATTAGGCCTATCGAAGATATGCCGTATATGGAAGATGGTACGCCAATCGATATAGTGTTAAATCCTTTAGGCGTACCTTCGCGGATGAATGTGGGTCAAGTATTAGAGACACATTTAGGCTGGGCTGCAAAAGGCCTGGGTATCAAAATAGGTAAAATGCTCGAAGCTAAAGCTAAGATTCAGGAAATTCGCGAGTTTTTTGGAAAAAATATATAACAGTAGCGGGCATCAAGAAGATTTGAACTCACTAACGGACCAAGAAGTTTTAGAGATGGCTGCCAACTTGATACCTGGCGTTCCTATGGCGACTCCTGTGTTTGATGGTGCTAGCGAGGAAGATATTCGTATGATGTTGAAGCTCGCTGACATGCCTGAGCATGGTCAAATAAAACTGTATGATGGTTTAACAGGTGATCAGTTTGAACGTGAAATTACAGTTGGCTATATGTACATGCTGAAATTAAACCATTTGGTTGACGATAAGATGCATGCGCGCTCCACAGGGCCTTATAGTTTGGTGACTCAGCAACCGTTGGGTGGAAAAGCTCAATTCGGTGGTCAACGTTTTGGAGAAATGGAAGTCTGGGCGCTAGAAGCTTATGGGGCAGCATATACGTTGCAAGAGATGTTAACGGTTAAGTCAGATGATGTAACTGGTAGAACACGCATGTATAAAAACATTGTTGATGGCGACCATAAAATGGAAGCGGGTATGCCTGAATCATTTAATGTGTTGATTAAAGAAATACGCTCGTTAGCAGTCAATATTGAATTAGAGCGTGATTAATCAATTAACATCCAGTTGCCAGTAAAAGAACCAAATTGAGAGGATAAGGTCTTGAAAGATTTAATGAACTTCTTAAAGCGTCAGGGTCGAACAGATGATTTTGATGGCATTAGTATAGGATTGGCATCACCAGATATGATTCGTTCCTGGTCTTACGGCGAAGTAAAAAAACCAGAGACAATTAATTACCGTACGTTTAAACCAGAGCGTGACGGTTTGTTTTGCGCGAAAATATTTGGACCAGTAAGTGACTATGAATGCTTATGTGGCAAATATAAACGGTTAAAACATCGTGGTGTTATTTGCGAAAAATGCGGTGTTGAGGTGACCTTGTCCAAGGTTAGACGCGAGCGTATGGGGCATATCGACTTAGCGAGTCCTGTAGCGCACATTTGGTTTTTAAAATCTTTGCCATCGAGAATCGCATTACTGCTTGATATGACATTGCGTGAAATCGAGCGCGTATTGTATTTTGAGTCTTTTGTTGTGCTTGACCCAGGTATGACGCCGTTAGAAAAAGGTCAATTATTAACGGATGATGAGTACCTAGATGCGGTAGAGATTCATGGTGATGATTTTGTCGCAAAAATGGGTGCTGAGGCTATTTACGAGCTGTTAAAAGACATCGATTTAAAGCAACAAGTCGAACAGTTGAGAGAAGAAATTAACTCTACCAACTCGGAAACTAAAATAAAAAAATATGCTAAGCGCTTAAAAGTAATGGATTCTTTGCTGGCATCTAAGAACCGTCCGGAATGGATGATTTTGCAAGTGCTACCCGTTTTGCCACCGGAATTGCGTCCTTTAGTGCCATTAGACGGAGGTCGTTTTGCGACGTCTGATTTAAACGATTTGTATCGCCGAGTGATAAATCGTAATAACCGCTTGAATCGATTATTAGATTTGAATGCACCTGACATCATCGTGCGCAATGAAAAGCGTATGTTGCAAGAATCGGTTGATGCGTTATTGGATAACGGTCGACGCGGACGTGCAATAACAGGCACTAACAGAAGGCCATTAAAATCCTTAGCCGATATGATTAAGGGTAAACAAGGTCGCTTTAGACAAAATTTGTTGGGTAAACGTGTCGATTATTCCGGTCGTTCAGTAATCGTGGTAGGACCTACTTTGCGGTTGCATCAATGTGGTTTACCGAAAAAAATGGCGCTTGAATTATTTAAGCCTTTTATTTTTAGCAAGCTGCAATTGAGAGGTCTTGCAACAACTATTAAAGCAGCGAAAAAAATGGTTGAGCGCGAAGGCACAGAGGTATGGGATATTCTCGAAGAAGTGATTAGAGAGCATCCGATTTTATTAAATCGCGCACCGACATTACATCGCTTAGGCATACAAGCGTTTGAGCCAACGTTGATTGAAGGTAAGGCGATTCAATTGCATCCTTTAGTATGTAGCGCATTTAACGCTGACTTTGACGGCGACCAAATGGCTGTCCATATTCCATTATCAATAGAAGCGCAATTAGAGGCGCGTACATTAATGATGGCGACTAATAATATTTTATCGCCTGCCAATGGCGAGCCGGTTATTAACCCATCACAAGATGTGGTATTAGGTTTGTATTACATTAGTCGTGAAAAAGTGAATGCTAAAGGCGAAGCGTCTATTTTTGGCTCAGTTGGCGAAGTTCAACAGGCATTAGCCGCGAAGACCGTTGAATTACAGACCAAGATACAATTGCGTATTACTGAAAAAGTAGAAACTGAACCCGGTGTTTATGTCAACAAAACCCATAGAGTTAAAACAACAGTGGGTAGGGCTTTAATTTGGGAAGTTGTACCCGACAGAATGCCTTTCGATTTGGTTAATTGCGATATGACAAAAAAGAACATTTCGCGCTTAATAAATTATAGCTACCGCTTCTTAGGTAATAAAGATACGGTGGTGCTAGCTGACCAAATCATGTATTTAGGGTTTAGGTATGCAACGATAGCAGGTGTGTCTTTCGGTATTGAAGATATGGCTATTCCGGCTAAAAAAGCAGAAATCATCAAATCAGCCGAAGCCGAAGTTAATGAAATTCAAGCGCAATATGCATCAGGTCTAGTTACAGACGGCGAGCGTTACAACAAGGTTGTTGATATTTGGTCTCATGCCAATGATCAAGTTGCAAAAGTTATGATGGATGGTTTAGGAGAAGAAGCCGTTCTCGATAAAGATGGCAATTCAGTTAAGCAAAAATCCTTTAACTCGATATTTATGATGGCGGAGTCTGGCGCTAGAGGTTCAGCGGCCCAGATTCGTCAGTTAGCCGGTATGCGAGGCTTAATGGCAAAACCAGATGGCTCGATTATTGAGACTCCGATTACTGCGAATTTCCGTGAAGGTTTGGACGTATTGCAGTACTTTATTTCTACGCACGGCGCTCGTAAAGGTTTGGCTGATACAGCGTTAAAAACTGCGAACTCAGGTTATTTGACGCGACGACTAGTTGATGTTGCGCAGGATTTAGTCGTCACTACTCAAGATTGTGGCACCGTGAATGGCTTAGTGATGATGCCTATTATTGAAGGCGGTGATGTCGTTGAGCCATTATCTGAGCGAGTTTTAGGGCGTGTTGTTGCGCAAGATGTGTTTGATCCTACGCGTGAAAAAAGTTGTAGTGCCTGCAGGGACGCTGTTAAGCGAAAATTGGGTCTCTGTATTAGATGAGCATAGCGTAGATCAAGTGGTGGTTAGGTCTGTTATTACCTGTGAAAATCGCCATGGTGTTTGTGCTTACTGTTATGGTCGTGATTTAGGTAGAGGACATCTTGTTAATATCGGTGAAGCAATTGGCGTTATAGCGGCTCAATCAATAGGTGAGCCAGGCACGCAATTGACTATGAGAACCTTCCATATCGGCGGTGCAGCGTCACGTTCCGCAGCGATTAGTAATGTTCAGGTAAAATCTGCGGGTACGGTAAGATTAAGTAATTTAAAATCAGTTACTAACCGAGAAGGTCATTTAGTCGCCGTGTCTCGTTCAGGCGAGGTCGGTGTTGTTGATGATTATGGGCGTGAAAGAGAGCGTTACAAAATTCCGTATGGTGCTGTCTTGTCGGTGCAAGAAGGTGCGAAGATTAATGCGGGCGATATTATCGTAACCTGGGATCCTTTTACCCATCCGGTTATTACTGAGGTAGATGGTGTTGTAGAATTGGTTCATTTCGTTGATGGTGTCACCGTACAAAAGCAGTCAGACGAAGTCACCGGCTTAAGCTCATTAGTGGTTATCGATCCTAAACAGCGCGGAAGTGCAGGTAAGGAGCTAAGACCAATGGTGAAATTACTTGATAAGGAAGGTAATCCAATTTTCTTACCGGGTACTGAGATTCCAGCTCAATATTTCTTACCGGCTGGGGCAATTGCCGGCATCAAAGATGGCGGGGAAGTTAAGGTTGGTGATGTATTAGCAAAAATACCACAAGAGTCTAGTAAAAACGCGCGACATTACCGGTGGTTTACCGCGTGTTGCTGATTTATTTGAAGCGCGTAAAACTAAAGATCCTGCGATTCTTGCCGAAATTAGCGGTACGATTTCTTTTGGCAAAGAGACGAAAGGTAAGCAGCGTGTCATTATCACTGATTCGCATGGCGAGCAAGTTGAGACATTGATTCCTAAATGGCGTCATATCACAGTGTTTGAAGGTGAATATGTCGAAAAAGGCGAAACAATTGCTGAAGGTGAATTAACGCCACATGATATTTTGAGACTGAGAGGCGTTGAAGAGCTGGCTAACTATTTAGTTAAAGAAATTCAAGATGTATATCGCTTGCAAGGTGTGAAAATCAACGATAAGCATATAGAGGCAATCATCCGGCAAATGTTGCGAAAAGTTGAAATTACCGCAGCGGGTGATACGGCCTTCCTAAAAGGCGATCAAGTTGAACGTGCTCAGTTGCGTGCTGAAAATGACAAAATGGAAACTGAAGGAAGAATTCCTGCGAGCTATGAGCCTGTTCTGTTGGGTATTACTAAAGCCTCATTGGCAACTGAATCCTTTATTTCTGCAGCGTCTTTCCAAGAAACAACTAGAGTATTAACTGATGCTGCCGTTCGTGGTTTAAGTGATGGTTTACAAGGGCTTAAAGAGAATGTCATTGTTGGGCGTTTGATACCAGCAGGCACAGGATTGGCTTATCATGAAAATAGAAAAAATCGTTCTTTAAGTCACAGCCAAGCCGCAGAAAGTGATGCCGCATCGGTTATGGATACTGAAGAGGCATTAAAACAGGCTTTAAATATTCAATAACTGAAAAAATGTTTGACGAAGAATGTAAAGCCAAGTAGAATTACCTGCTAACGTCAGCTAAGCCGATAGGTCTAGCCCATAAATAACCGCCGATATGTAGGCGGTTAGTTTTTTATTGTCGGCAGTTATAAAGTAATCGGAGTATACAAATTTATGGCCACGATTAACCAGTTGGTTCGTAAGCCGCGCGCTAAAAAAGTAGAAAAAAGCAATGTGCCTGCGTTGGAAGCTTGTCCTCAACGCAGAGGTGTTTGTACCAGAGTGTATACAACAACGCCTAAAAAACCAAATTCTGCATTAAGAAAAGTTGCAAGGGTTAGGCTTACGAATGGCTCAGAAGTGAGTAGTTACATCGGTGGAGAAGGGCATAATTTACAAGAGCACTCTGTTGTATTGATACGGGGTGGTAGGGTAAAAGATTTGCCGGGTGTTCGTTATCACGTGGTTCGCGGTAGCTTGGATGCCTCAGGTGTTAATAATCGTAAGTGTGGTCGTTCAAAATACGGCACTAAGCGTCCAAAAAAATAATTAGGAATTGATGACTTATGTCTAGAAGAAGAGTAGCTACTAAAAGGGAAATAATTCCAGATCCAAGATTCAATAGTGTCATGTTGACCAAATTTATGAATATGGTGATGGAGAGTGGCAAGAAATCGATAGCAGAAGGTATTGTTTATGGCGCTTTGGATGTGATTGAGCGGAAAGGTCATGCTGTGCCTTTAGATGTGTTGTCAAAAGCACTGGATAACGTTCAGCCTAAAGTTGAGGTTAAGTCAAGGCGGGTTGGTGGTGCGACTTACCAAGTGCCTGTTGAAGTGCGGCCGTCAAGACGTATGGCATTGGCGATGCGTTGGTTGATTGAAGCTGCTAGAAAGAGAAGTGAGCGCACTATGTCGGCGAAATTGGCCGGTGAGTTAATGGATGCTTTTGAGAATAAAGGTTCTGCGGCTAAGAAGCGTGAAGATACGCATAGAATGGCAGAGGCTAATAGAGCATTTTCTCATTATAGGTTTTAGTTTTTTATAGGCGCTTTTGTGGCAAGAAAGACACCTATAAGTCGGTATCGCAATATAGGAATTATGGCGCATATCGATGCAGGTAAGACGACAACAACTGAGCGCATACTATATTATACCGGTGTTTCGCATAAGATAGGTGAGGTACATGATGGTGCTGCAACCATGGATTGGATGGAGCAAGAGCAAGAGCGAGGGATTACCATAACTTCTGCGGCCACTACGTGTTTTTGGAGTGGGATGTCTGCTCAGTATGAGCAGCATAGAATTAATATCATCGATACTCCTGGGCATGTTGATTTTACGATAGAAGTAGAAAGGTCGTTAAGAGTATTAGATGGTGCTTGTGCTTTGTTCTGTGCGGTTGGTGGTGTAGAGCCTCAATCAGAAACAGTTTGGAGGCAAGCTGATAAATACCATGTTCCAAGATTGGTATTTGTTAATAAAATGGATAGGTCGGGAGCAGATTTTTTTCGCGTTATTCAGCAGATTAAAGCAAGGTTAAAAGCCGTCGCGGTACCAGTTCAGTTGCCTATTGGTTCAGAGGAAAGCTTTTGCGGTGTGGTTGATTTGATTTCAATGAAAGCTATTTATTGGGATGATTCCAATATGGGAAGGACTTTTGTTGAAAAAGAAATACCAGAAAACATGGTCGAAACCGCTAATAAATGGCGTGAAACGTTGTTAGAGGTAGCGGCAGAAGCTAGCGAAGAATTAATGGAATGTTACTTAGAAAGCGGCGAGCTGACTAATAGGCAAATTAAAGAAGGGGTGCGCAAGCAAGTAATAGCGAACCAGGTTATGCCGGTATTTTGTGGTTCTGCTTTTAAAAATAAAGGCGTGCAAGCGTTACTAGATGGTGTAATAGATTATTTGCCAGCGCCTACAGATATTCCGGCTATTACAGGTGTTTTAGAAGACGGTAAAGAGGCTGGTAGATCAGCGGATGATGGGCAGCCTTTTGCGGCATTGGCATTTAAAATAGCTTCAGACCCGTTTGTCGGTACATTAGCGTTTTTTCGTGTGTACTCAGGTGTGTTAAGGGCTGGTGATGTAGTCTATAACTCGATTAAAAAGAAACGCGAAAGGATTGGGCGTTTGGTGCAAATGCATGCGAATAGTCGAGAAGATATAGAAGATGTATATGCAGGAGATATAGCCGCTGCTATAGGTTTAAAAGAGGTTACGACTGGAGACACGTTGTCTGATCTTAAGTCGATTATAACCCTTGAGAAAATGGACTTTCCAGAACCCGTTATTTCGTTTGCAGTCGAGGCCAAAACTAAAGCTGATCAAGATAAGATGATAATGGCTTTAGCTAAACTTACACAAGAAGATCCATCATTTCGTGTGCACACCGATGATGAAACAGGGCAGATTGTCATATCGGGAATGGGAGAGCTGCATTTAGAAATCATTGTTGATCGCATGAAAAGGGAGTTTGGTGTAGATGCAAATGTAGGAAATCGTCAAGTTGCTTATAGAGAGACGGTTAGAAAAGTAGTTGAGCAGGAAGCAAAGTTTATCAGACAAACTGGTGGTCGCGGTCAATACGGTCATGTATGGTTAAGAGTCGAGCCAAAAGAAAGAGGTTCTGGTTACGAATTTATCAATGAGGTAGTAGGCGGTGTAGTGCCTAGGGAGTATATACCTGCAGTAGATAAAGGTGTGCAAGAGCAATTGAAAAGTGGTGTGCTGGCTGGTTTTCCCGTGATCGATGTAAAAGTTACTCTGTTTGACGGTTCTTATCATGATGTAGATTCGAATGAGCTAGCATTTAAAATTGCTGGGTCAATATGTTTTAGAGATGCTGAGAAAAATGCCGATCCAGTTTTGCTTGAACCCATAATGAAAGTAGAAGTTGTAACACCTGAAGAGTATATGGGTGATGTTATGGGGGATATTAATAGACGCCGAGGCTTAATCCAGGCAATGGATGAGACCGGGTCAGGAAAAACAATCAGCTGTGAAGTGCCGTTAGCTGAAATGTTTGGTTATGCAACCGATTTGCGTTCGGTAACGCAAGGCAGAGCTACATACTCTATGCAGTTCGAAAAATACAGTGAGACACCTGCGCATATTGCCGGGGCAATTATTAATAAATCTTCATAAACAATGGAATATTAAAGGTATTAACTCATGGCTAAAGAAAAATTTTCCCGTACCAAGCCACACGTCAACGTAGGCACAATAGGTCACGTTTGACCATGGTAAAACCACATTAACGGCAGCGCTTACTTCAGTTATGGCAAAACTGCAAGGTGGTGAAGCGAAAGCCTTTGATCAAATTGATAATGCACCGGAAGAAAGAGCGCGTGGTATTACTATTGCAACTTCGCACGTAGAGTATGAATCACCAAAACGCCATTATGCGCACGTTGATTGCCCTGGGCACGCAGATTATGTGAAAAACATGATTACGGGTGCGGCACAAATGGACGGTGCTATCTTAGTTTGTTCCGCTGCAGACGGTCCAATGCCGCAAACAAGAGAGCATATCTTGTTGGCAAGACAAGTGGGTGTGCCATATATCGTCGTATTCTTGAACAAAGTAGACATGATTGACGATGAAGAATTAATCGAATTGGTTGAAATGGAGTTAAGAGAGTTATTAGACTTGTATGAGTTCCCTGGCGACGATACACCAATTGTAAGAGGCTCCGCATTATTAGCCTTAAATGGCGATCAAAGCGAAATTGGTGAGGCTTCAGTAATCAAGTTGGTCGAAGCGTTAGATACTTATATCCCTGAGCCAGTAAGAGCTGTCGATGGTTCTTTCTTAATGCCAATAGAAGATGTATTCTCTATTTCTGGTCGCGGTACTGTTGTAACGGGTCGTGTTGAGCGTGGCATTATTAAAGTTGGTCAAGAAGTTGAAATTGTTGGAATTCGCCCAACTGTAACAACAACTGTTACTGGCGTTGAAATGTTCCGTAAATTATTAGATCAAGGTGAAGCAGGCGATAACGTTGGCTTGTTATTGCGCGGTACTAAAAGAGATGATGTTGAGCGTGGTCAAGTATTAGCTCATAAAAATACAATTAAACCACACGCTCACTTTAATGCAGAGATTTACGTATTATCGAAAGAGGAAGGTGGACGTCATACGCCATTTTTTGATGGTTACCGCCCACAATTTTATTTCAGAACAACTGATGTGACAGGTGCTGTTAAATTGCCTGAAGGCGTAGAAATGGTAATGCCAGGTGACAACATCTCAGTGACAGTAAAGTTAATTTCACCGATTGCGATGGAAGAAGGTTTGCGCTTCGCTATTCGTGAAGGTGGTCGTACCGTAGGTGCGGGTGTTGTAGCATCAATTATTGAGTAATTTATTATGTCCAATCAGACTATCAGAATCCGTTTGAAATCTTTCGATCATAAATTGATAGATCAATCGGCTGGTGAGATAGTAGAAACAGCGAGAAGAACCGGCGCACAAGTAAAAGGCCCGATTCCATTGCCTACTAAAAAAGAGCGGTTTACAGTTCTTATCTCTCCGCATGTTAATAAAGATGCGCGAGACCAATATGAGTTGAGAACCTATAAAAGATTGTTGGATATTGTCGAACCAACGGATAAAACCGTAGACGCATTGATGAAGTTAGATCTTGCTGCGGGTGTCGACGTTCAGATAAAGTTGAATTAAGTAAATAGAGGAATTGGCAGATGTCAATAGGTCTAATTGGTCGTAAATGTGGAATGACCAGAGTTTTTTGTCAGGATGGCTCTTCTGTGCCAGTAACGGTATTGCAGATTGATTCGAACAGAGTTGTTCAAGTAAAAACCATAGAAACTGATGGTTATCGGTCTATACAAGTTACCGCTGGTGATAAAAAGCCATCGAGAGTAAATAAAGCAATGGCGGGTCATTTCGCTGCGGCTAATGTAACCGCTGGTCGTGGTCTTTGGGAGTTTAGGCTTGAAGAAGGCGAAGGAGTTGACTTATCTGCCGGTTCTGAATTATCGGTAAGTATTTTTTCTGAAGGTCAAGTCATTGATGTTCAAGGAAGAAGTATTGGTAAAGGCTTTGCCGGTGCAATAAAAAGACACAACTTTCACATGCAAGATGCAACCCATGGTAACTCTCGCTCTCACAGGGTGTTAGGGTCTGTAGGTATGAACCAAACCCCCGGACGAGTATTTAAAGGCAAAAAAATGGAAGGTCATTTGGGGGATGAAAAAACCACCATACAAAACTTGACAATCCAAGCTATAGATGCTGAGAGAAACTTAATCTTAGTTAGAGGTAGCGTGCCAGGTGCTAAAGGTGGCGACGTGATTATTACTCCAGCAATGAAGAAAAGGAATAAAGGGTAAATTATGGGCGTGCAAATTCCTGCGCTAAATGAATCAGACTCTGCAGTTTCAGTAGAAGCCGCTGAATCTATATTTGGTGAATCTTATAATGAAACTTTAGTGCATCAATTAGTTGTTAAGTACATGGCAGCTGCAAGAGCGGGTACTAAAGGTCAGAAAACGCGATCAGAAGTTAGTGGTGGTGGTCAAAAACCTTGGCGTCAAAAAGGAACTGGTAGAGCGCGCTCAGGTACAACAAGAGGACCATTGTGGCGAACGGGTGGTGTAACTTTTGCTGCAAAACCAAGATCGTACGAGCAAAAATTAAATAAAAAAATGTATAGAAAAGGAATTCGTTCGATTCTGTCAGAATTGTTAAGACAAGGTCGTTTGGTTGTAAGCACGAGTATTTTGCCGTCTACACCGAAAACAAAAGAGTTAAATGAGAAAATCAAAACAATAGTCGCTAAGAGAATATTGATTGTTGTTGATGCAATAGAGAGCAATTTGGAATTAGCATCACGTAATATCCCTTATCTTCAAGTTGTAGAAGCGGCTCATTTAAGTCCTGTTTTATTAGTTAGCGCAGATAAAGTGATTGTGACGCCATCGGCACTTAAGATTATTGAAGAGCGTTTAGCATGAATTTAAAAAACTATTATTTAGCAGAGCTAATAGATGCTCCAATTATTTCAGAGAAAAGCACTAACTCAGCTGAAAATAACAAACAATTTGTATTCAAAGTAAAAAGAGAAGCAACAAAGCCTGAAATAAAAGCTGCAGTAGAGATGATGTTTGGCGTAGAAGTGGCATCTGTTAACACATTGAATGTAAAAGGCAAAGAAAAACGTTTTGGTCGTATGTTAGGTAGACGCTCTGATTGGAAAAAAGCTTATGTAAAGCTAAAGCCTGGCTCTGACATAGAATTTTCCGTTGCTTAATTAAAGTGAATATCTATTATAGGAAACGGTAATAATCATGGCTATTGTAAAGTCAAAGCCGACATCGGCAGGTTCTCGATTTGTTGTTAGAATCAAGAGCGAAGAATTACATAAAGGTAAACCTTACGCTCCGTTGCTAGAAAAAAATAGCAAAAGAGGCGGACGCAATAATATGGGGCGTATTACTACTCGTCACATTGGCGGTGGACATAAGCAACATTATAGAATTATTGATTTTAAAAGAAATAAATTCGATATTCCCGCTAAAGTTGAAAGAATCGAATACGACCCAAATAGAACAGCAAATATCGCATTGATTTTATTCAAAGATGGCGAAAGAAGATACATTATTGCGCCAAAAGGAATTGAAATTGGTCAAGAAATTTATTCATCAGTAGCGGCGCCTGTTAAGCCAGGCAATTGTATGCCGTTAAGAAACGTTCCATTAGGAACGACAGTTCACTGTGTAGAATTAAAGCCTGGCAAAGGCGCTCAAATCGCAAGAAGTGCAGGCACATCAGTGCAACTTATTGCAAGAGAAGGTGCTCATGCAACGATTCGGATGCGTTCAGGTGAAATAAGAAAAGTTCTAGCAGATTGCCGGGCAGTTATTGGTGAAGTATCTAATGCGGAACATAATCTGGCATCATTGGGCAAAGCCGGTGCTTCTAGGTGGCGCGGTGTTAGACCTACTGTAAGAGGTGTTGTTATGAATCCGGTTGACCATCCGCATGGTGGTGGTGAAGGCCGTACATCAGGTGGTAGACATCCTGTGTCACCTTGGGGTATGCCGACAAAAGGTTACAAGACCAGAAAAAATAAACGCACTGACAATATGATAGTCAGAAGACGCAAGCAGAAATAGTGAGGGGAAAACGTGCCGCGCTCAATTAAAAAAAGGTCCTTTTATTGATCATCATCTATTAAAAAAAATAAATGATGCCGCTAAAACAAATAATAGGAAACCAATTAAAACTTGGTCCAGAAGATCGATGATTATTCCCGATATGATCGGATTGACGATAGCCGTTCATAATGGGCGGTTGCACATTCCTGTGCTTGTTTCCGAAAATATGATTGGACACAAGTTGGGCGAATTTGCACCGACTCGTACCTATAAAGGCCATGTAGCCGATAAGAAATCGAAATAAAAGGCAACTTATGGAAATCTCAGCAAAATTAAGAAATGCTCCGCTTTCTGCGCAAAAAGCAAGATTGGTAGGTGATCAAATTAGAGGCTTACCAGTTGAAAATGCGTTAAATATCTTGAAGTTTAGTTCAAAAAAGGCTGCCAAAATTATTAAAAAGGTTTTAGAGTCTGCGATAGCCAATGCCGAGCATAATGAAGATGCCGATATAGATGAGTTAAAAGTTTCTACTGTTTTCGTCAATGAAGGCGCGACAATGAAAAGATTCAAGGCAAGAGCTAAAGGACGGGCGAATCATATTTTGAAAAGAACTTGCCATATAACGATTAAAGTCGCAGAGAGCGAGTAGAGGCTGAAATGGGTCAGAAAGTACATCCTATTGGGATACGTTTAGGAATTATTAAGGACTGGAACTCACGTTGGTATGCAAACAGTCAAGATTATCCTGTTTTTTTGCATCAAGACATAACAGTTAGAGAATATATTAAGAAAAAATTAGCCCATGCTTCGGTTAGTCGTATACAAATTAATCGCCCGGCTAATAATGCTCATATTACTATCCATACAGCGCGTCCAGGCATTGTTATTGGAAAAAAAGGTGAAGACATCGATGTATTGAGACAAGATATATCGAAGATGATTGGTGTTCCGGTTCAGTTAAACGTAGAAGAAATCAGAAAGCCAGAGTTAGATTCAAAATTAGTTGCCGAAGGAATTGCTCAGCAATTAGAAAAACGGATTATGTATCGTAGAGCGATGAAGCGAGCGGTAACTAATACGATGCGATTGGGTGCTGAGGGGATAAAAATAACCATCGGTGGGCGCTTAAATGGTGCTGAAATCGCAAGAACAGAATGGTATAGAGAAGGGCGGGTTCCATTACATACACTAAGAGCCGATATAGACTACGCAACTGCCGAAGCTAAAACAACTTATGGCATTATCGGCATAAAAGTATGGATATTTAAAGGTGAGGTGTTTGATATGGATAGCCATATCGCATCGGTTAATTCAGACTCAAAAAAATAGTTAAAAGAATATAGCTATGCTTCAGCCTAAAAGAACAAAATTTCGAAAACAGCACAAAGGAAGAAATACAGGTGTGGCTGTTCGTGGATCATCAGTCAGTTTTGGCGAGTATGGTCTTAAATCGGTAAGTCGTGGTCGTTTAACAGCGCGTCAAATTGAGGCGGCTAGAAGAACAATTACCCGACATGTAAAAAGAGGTGGGAAAATCTGGATAAGAATTTTCCCTGATAAACCTATAACGAAAAAGCCTTTAGAAGTTCGTATGGGTAAAGGTAAAGGTTCTGTCGAATATTGGGTAGCCCAAATTAGACCGGGTATGATGTTATATGAAATCCAAGGTGTTTCAGAAGAACTTGCTAGAGAGGCTTTTGCATTAGCCGCTGCTAAATTGCCTTTAAAAACATTATTTACTGTTCGGACGATAATGTAATGAAAATCACAGAATTAAGACAAAAAACAAAAGACGAGTTAGGCAATATTTTATTAGATTTAGCTCGTGAACGTTTTAACTTAAGAATGCAAAAAGGCACGGGGCAGCTAACTAAATCCGATCAAATAAAGAAAGTTAGACGCACTATAGCCCGTGTAAAAACAGTTCTTAAAGAAAAAGCGAGCGCATAAGATGACAGAAAATGTAGCTAAAGTACGGACTATTTCCGGTCGGGTTATCAGTAACAAAATGGATAAAACGATAACGGTGTTAGTTGAACGGTTTGTTAAGCACCCTGTTTACGGTAAATATGTAAAAAGGTCGACAAAGATGATGGCACATGATGAAAGCAATCAATGCCAAGAAGGGGATATTGTTTCTATAGCATCGTGCAGACCCTTATCGAAAAATAAAGCGTTTAAGCTTGTTGAAATTTTAGAAAGCGCTAATAAATAAACGCTTTTAATATGAATTAGGAATGAAATTATGATTCAGATGCAAACTAACCTTGAAGTTGCTGATAACAGCGGCGCAAAAAAGGTCATGTGTATCAAAGTATTAGGTGGTTCGCATAGACGTTATGCGGCTATAGGCGACATTATAAAAGTCAGTATTAAAGATGCAATTCCAAGAGGCCGCGTGAAAAAAGGCGAGGTCTATAACGCATTAGTAGTAAGGACTAAAAAAAGGTGTTCGTCGTGCAGATGGTTCAGTAATACGTTTTGATGGTAATGCTGCAGTTATACTAAATAATAATTTACAACCATTAGGTACGCGTATCTTCGGGCCGGTAACACGTGAATTAAGAGGAGATAAGTTTATGAAAATTATCTCACTAGCTCCTGAAGTATTATAGGGTTAATGCCATGCAGAAAATTAAAAAAGGCGATGACGTTGTTATCCGTACTGGTAAAGATAAAGGAAAAAGCGGCAGAGTTGTTAAGGTTTTAAAAGAAGACTCCAAAGTTATTGTCGAAGGCATTAACAGAGTGAAAAAAACTCAAAAACCTAACCCAAATTTAGGTATTGAAGGCGGTATTATTTCAAAAGATATGCCAATCGATATTTCGAATGTCGGTTTGTATAATCCAAAAACGAAAAAACCAGACAGAGTAGGATTTAGACTACTTGAAGATGGTAAAAAAGGTTCGTTATTTCAAATCTACAAATGAACTGGTTGATGGTTAAGGGTAAATCATGGCGAGATTAGAACAAGTTTATAAAGAGACCGTGTTACCGGCATTAATGCAGCAGTTCGGCTATAAATCAGTAATGCAAGCTCCTAAAATAACAAAAATAACTCTGAATATGGGAGTAGGTGAAGCGGTAGCTGACAAAAAGATTTTACAATCTGCTGTCGGCGATATGGAAAAAATTTCGGGCCAAAAACCCATTATTACGTTAGCTAGAAAGTCCATAGCCGGTTTTAAGATTCGTGACGATATGCCAATAGGCTGCAAAGTTACTTTGCGTAGTGCGAGAATGTATGAGTTTTTGGATCGTTTAATTAGCATTTCAATTCCTCGCATTAGAGATTTCAGAGGCTTAAGTCCAAAAAAGTTTCGATGGTCGTGGTAATTACTCGATGGGAGTGAAAGAGCAAATTATCTTCCCTGAGATAGATTATGACAAAATCGATGCCTTAAGAGGCATGGATATTACCATTACGACAACAGCTAAAACCGATGAAGAAGGTTTAGCGTTGTTAAAGCTTTTTAACTTTCCATTTAAAAACTAATAGGCGTTTTATATGGCTAAGAAATCAATGATCGCGCGTGAAGTAAAGCGTAAAAAACTAGTTAAAAAATATGAAGCAAAGCGTAAAGCGCTAAAAGAAGCTATAAGAAATCCTAATACGTCTTTGGATGATAAGGAATCCGCTATTATTAGCTTGCAGAAGATGCCAAGGAATTCAAGCAGTTCTAGGTTCGTAATCGGTGTAATTTAACGGGAAGGCCGCATGGTTTCTATCGGAAATTTGGTCTTAGCCGAAATAAATTAAGAGAAGCTACCATGAGAGGCGATGTGCCTGGATTGGTTAAGGCAAGCTGGTAAGAATCGGAGATTAGAATATGAGCATGACTGATCCTGTCGCAGATATGCTGACCCGTATTAGAAACGGGCAAGCCGCTGGAAAAAAAAGCATAAAACAACCTTCTTCAAAGCTTAAAGTAGCAATTGCCAACGTATTAAAAGCAGAAGGTTATATTTTAGATTACGGCCTTGAAACTAATGGAAGCCACACTGAGATGACGATAGAATTAAAATACTATCGTGGTGAGCCTGTTATTGAAAGTATAAAGCGCGTTAGTAGGCCTGGTTTAAGAATTTATAAATCAAAAGACGAATTGCCAAAAGTATTAGGAGGTTTAGGTATAGCAATTATATCAACTTCTAAAGGCGTGATGACCGATAGAGCTGCTAGAGAAATCGGTCATGGTGGTGAAGTCATTTGTACTGTTTGTTAAGTTAAGGCTAATTATGTCAAGAATAGCTAAGTCGCCAGTGACAATACCCGCTGGAGTAGATGTTAAAATAGAAGGCAACAGTTTATCAGTAAAGGGAAGTAAAGCGCTGTTGACTTATGATTTGAATCCACTGGTTAATGTGGAAATTACTGACAAAACCCTATGCATGCAATGGAATAAAGATGATAAAAATGCAACAGCGCAAGCGGGGACTGCGCGTGCATTAATTCAAAATATGATGATAGGTGCGTCGGCTGGTTTTGAGAAAAAAATGACTCTTATTGGTGTTGGCTACAGAGCACAGGCTAAAGATAAAGTTCTTAATTTAGCCTTAGGATTTTCTCATCCAGTTGATTTTGAAATCCCTGCAGGTATTACCATAGAAACACCTTCTCAAACTGAAGTCATTATTAAAGGTAGTGATAAGCAGTTAGTCGGTGAAGTTGCGGCAAAAATTAGAGCATATCGCCCACCTGAGCCTTATAAAGGTAAAGGTATTAGATATGCAGATGAATTTGTGCCGAAAAAAGAAGCTAAGAAGAAATAGGGTATCGTGATGGACAAAAAGCAAGCTAGATTGAAACGGGCGTTAAAGTTACGTTGTAAATTAAGAAGTTTGAATGCCACTCGGTTATCGGTACATAAAACTTCTCAGCATATTTACGCGCAAATTATATCAGGTGATGGTACTAAAACATTGGTCAGTGCTTCTACTAACCAGGCTGATTTAAAAGCAAATCTCAAGAATACTAGTAATATCGAAGCAGCCGTTGAAGTTGGTAAATTTGATAGCCCAAAAAGCATTAGCGGCTGGAATTAAGCAAGTGGCTTTTGATAGATCAGGTTTCAAATATCATGGCCGTGTTAAAGCTTTAGCCGATGCTGCGCGTGAAGCTGGATTACAATTTTAGGAGAGAGAAATGGCGACAGCACCTGCTGCAGGTAGTACTGACGGATTACAAGAAAAATTAGTAAATGTTCGACGTGTTGCAAAAGTTGTAAAAGGTGGTCGAGTATTTGGTTTTACAGCGTTAACAGTCGTTGGTGACGGCGAAGGTCGTGTTGGTTACGGCGTAAGTAAAGCTAGAGAAGTGCCAATAGCAATTCAAAAATCGCTAGAACAAGCTAGAAAAAATATGCGTAAGGTCGCTTTGAAAGGCGATACGTTACAATACCCTATCATGAGTGAAACTGGCGCTGCAAAAGTATATATGCAACCTGCTTCAGAAGGTACAGGGATTATTGCTGGTGGTGCGATGCGTGCGGTGTTTGAAGTTGTCGGCATTCACAATGTGTTAGCTAAATGTATTGGGACTAATAATCCTATTAATGTAGTGAGAGCTACCATTAACGGTCTTACAGGTATGCGTAACGCTAATCAAATAGCAGCTAAGCGCGGTTTAACAGTCGAACAAATTACTAACTAATTATGGCTACAAAATTACGTGTAACTATGACAAAGAGCAAATATGGTCGATTACCCAATCACCAAGCTTGTTTGCATGGATTAGGTCTGAGAAAAATAAATCAACAAGTTGAGTTGATTGATACTCCCGAAAACAGAGGTATGATTAATAAAGTATCGTACATGTTAAAAGTCGAGGTAGTGTAATGTATTTAAATACAATTAAGTCGGCAGATGGTGCTAAAAAAAGTGCAAAAAGAGTCGGTCGTGGTATTGGTTGCACTTTAGGTAAAACCTGTGGTCGAGGCCATAAAGGGCAAAAAGCAAGAGCAGGTGGCTTTCATAAAGTCGGTTTCGAGGGTGGTCAAATGCCTTTACAACGACGCTTGCCTAAGATTGGTTTTAAATCAAAATCAGCTAAGTTTAGTGCAGAAGTTAGATTGCATGAATTAAACCATATTGTTTCTGACGTGATTAATTTAAAATTGTTAATTGCTGAAAACATTGTGCCAATTTTTTACCAAATCAGTAAAAATTATTAAATCAGGCGAAGTTAATAAGCCTTTCACGATTCAAGGCATTAAAGTGACTCAAGGCGCTAAACAAGCTATAGAAGCCATAGGTGGCAAAGTAGAGGCATAAGTGAATATTGCAAAGGCTAGCTTAGCGAAAAAAAGTTGATCCCTACGCTGAATTAAAAGCCAGATTACTTTTTCTCTTAGGCGCTTTTGTCGTCTATAGAGTAGGTGCTCATATCCCAGTGCCAGGTATAGATCCTAAAGCACTCGCAATTATGTTTGAGCAATCAGGTTCTATACTGAATATGTTTAACATGTTCTCGGGTGGCGCGCTTATGCGGCTAAGCCTTTTTGCTCTAGGTATTATGCCCTATATTTCTGCTTCGATTATCATGCAGCTAATGACCGTGGTAATCCCATCTATGGAGCAATTAAAAAAAGAAGGCGAGTCAGGACGTAGAAAAATATCCCAATATACACGTTACGGGACTGTAGTATTAGCCACTTTCCAAGCGATAGGTATTTCCGTTGCTTTACAAAATCAAACAGCCGGCGGATTGTCTGTAGTTATTAATCCCGGTGTTGGTTTTATATTAGTTACGACCATTACCTTAGTAACAGGCACTGTTTTTCTGATGTGGTTAGGAGAGCAAGTTACCGAAAGAGGTATTGGTAATGGTATTTCCATGCTGATTTTTGCCGGTATTGTTTCTGGCTTGCCTAAAGCGATAGGTGGTACGCTTGAGTTAGCGAGAACAGGTGAAATGAATGGCGGCTTTATTATTATTCTGTTCTTGTTGTCTATCGGAGTGACAGCTTTAGTAATATTTGTTGAGCGTGGTCAGAGACGAATCACGATTAATTATCCGAAGCGTCAACAAGGCAAAAAAATGTATGCAGCACAAACAAGCTTTTTGCCGTTAAAATTAAATATGGCTGGTGTAATCCCGCCGATTTTTGCTTCAAGTATTATTTTATTTCCTGCGACAATCGCTGGCTGGTTTGGTAATGCCGAAGGGTTTGCTTGGTTACAAGATATTGCCACATTATTGTCGCCAGGTCAGCCTGTTTATGTAATGCTGTATGCCACTGCAATTATTTTCTTCTGTTTCTTTTATACCGCTTTAGTGTTTAATTCAAAAGAAACGGCTGAAAATTTGAAAAAATCAGGTGCGGTACTTCCTGGTATACGTCCAGGTTTGCAAACTAGCGCTTATATAGACAAGGTAATGACAAGGTTAACCCTAATTGGGGCATTCTATATTACCTTAGTCTGTTTGTTACCTGAGTTTTTGATAGTGTATTGGAATGTACCGTTTTATTTTGGTGGTACCTCACTATTAATTATTGTGGTTGTCGTCATGGATTTTATTTCACAGATGCAAACTCACATTATGTCTCAGCAATATGATGGCTTAATGAAAAAAGCCAATTTAAAAAAATAGGTTAAAAGTCAAAGGAGTATGCAATGAAAGTTCGTGCATCGGTTAAAACAAATTTGCAGAAATTGCAAAAATTATAAAAAGAAATGGTGTTGTTAGAGTGATATGCTCTGACGGCAGGCACAAACAACGTCAAGGTTGATTTTGTTGTGCTCCAATTCATGCAATGTTAAAATTTCAAGCTTAACTTTATTCTAAAGCTCAGGGGAGTATTTGAATGGCGCGTATTGCCGGGATAAATGTACCAGATCATAAGCATGCGGTAATCGCATTAACGTCTATCTATGGGATAGGCCGCAAAACCGCAAGTAATATCTGTTCGGAAGTTAATATCTTACCATCAACTAAAATTAAGGAATTAACTGAAGAGCAATTAGATGCTATCAGAAACGTTATCTCTAAGATGACTGTTGAAGGTGATCTTCGTCGTGAAGTATCTATGAGTATTAAGCGTTTAATGGATTTGGGTTGTTACCGTGGTATTCGTCATAGAAGAGGTTTGCCTGTGCGCGGTCAACGTACAAGAACTAACGCTCGTACTCGTAAGGGTCCAAGAAAACCAATTAAGAAATAAGCTGAATTAAAGAGATAAATTATGGCTAGTCCAAATCGTTCTAGGAAACGAATAAAAAAAGAAGTGGCAGATGGAATTGTCCATGTTCATGCCTCGTTTAATAATACCATTATAACTATCACCGATAGAAAAGGTAATACGCTTTCATGGGCAACATCAGGTGGTTCAGGCTTCCGTGGTTCAAGAAAAAGTACACCATTCGCCGCTCAGGTTGCTGCTGAAAAAGCTGGGTTGGTAGCTCAAGAGTTCGGCATGAAAAATTTGGATGTTATGATTAAAGGCCCGGGTCCAGGTCGTGAATCAGCGGTACGTTCATTAAATAATTTGGGATTTAAAATTACCAATATTATTGATGTTACCCCGATACCTCATAATGGTTGTCGTCCACCTAAAAAGCGCCGAGTTTAAGAGAGGAAGATTTTATGGCAAGATATATTGGTCCTACTTGTAAACTAAGCCGAAGAGAAGGGACAGATTTATTTTTAAAGAGCAGAGGAAAATCTTTAGAAAGTAAGTGTAAACTAGATCAACGTCCTGGTCAGCATGGTACTAAACGTAATAGAAATTCTGATTACGCCATGCAGTTACGTGCTAAGCAGCGTTTACGTAGAATTTATGGCATATTAGAAAAGCAGTTTAGAAATTACTATAAAACTGCAGATATGAAAAAAAGGCGCTACAGGTGAAAATTTATTAAACTTGTTAGAGTCAAGATTAGATAACGTGGTTTACCGTATGGGTTTCGCTTCTACCAGAGCAGAAGCGCGTCAGTTGGTAAGTCATAAGTCAATCTTAGTTAACGAAGCAGTAATCAATATTCCATCTTACCAGGTTAATCCGGGTGATGTTTTGTCAATTAGAGAAAAGTCTAAAAAGCAACAACGGATTATTGATGCTTTAGCTGTAACAGAGCAATATGGCTTCCCTTCATGGGTTGATGTAAACGTAAAAAATATGTCAGGCATTTTTACTGCATTACCTGATCGAGTTGATTTAGGAAGTGACATCAATGAACAATTAGTTGTTGAGCTTTACTCTAAATAATTAATATATCTGAGGTGCGCAAATGCAGAATGCCATTTCTGGCTTATTGAAACCTCGGTTAGTTGAGGTTGTTAGCAAATCTCCGAATCATTCCAGAATAGTCATAGAGCCATTAGAACGTGGCTTTGGTCATTCGTTAGGTAATGCATTAAGACGAGTGTTATTGTCAACTATTCCAGGTTGTGCAGTAACTGATGTTGAGATTGAGGGTGTATTACATGAATACACGACTATTGAAGGTGTTCAGGAAGATGTTATTGACATCTTATTGAACCTAAAAAAATTAGCGGTTGTTCTTCATTCAAAAGACGAAGTAGAGCTTACGTTGTCCAAAATTGGACCGGGCAGTGTGACAGCCGCAGATATTTCTGTGCCCCATGATGTCACAATAGTTAATCCCGAATTAACCATTGCCCATTTAACGCAAGCGGGTGCGTTGAATATGAAAATACGTGTGCGTAGAGGTCGTGGGTATGAACCTGTTAGTATGCGTAAATCTTCAACAGAATATAGTTCGGTTATGGGCGCGTTGCAATTAGATGCGGCTTATAGTCCTGTTATTAAAGTTGCTTATCACGTTGAAAGCACGCGTGTTGAGCAGCGTACTAATTTAGATAAATTGATTATCGAATTAGAAACCAATGGTACAGTGGATCCAGAAGAAACTATAAAGCTTGCTGCTACTATTCTTCATGATCAATTATCCGTTTTTGTTGACTTTGAAAAAGTTAATGAACAAGTTGAAGAAGAGAAAACTGAAATAGAAGATGCTTTTGAGCCTATATTGCTTAGACCTGTTGATGATTTAGAGCTAACAGTACGTTCAGCAAATTGTTTGAAAGCCGAAAATATCTTCTATATCGGTGATTTAATTCAACGTACGGAAGTAGAATTGCTAAAAACTCCAAATTTAGGTAAGAAATCTTTAACAGAAATTAAAGACATTCTTGCGTTGAAAGGTTTGTCGTTAGGCATGAGATTAGAGAATTGGCCACCTGAGAATTTAGCCGATCAATCTCATTCAGTTAATTCATAGGTTATATCAATGAGACATCGTAAAACAGGTAGAAAATTTAATATTAACAGCAGCCATCGTAAGGCTTTGTTTAGTAACATGGCTAACTCTTTATTTAAGCATGAATTAATTAAGACGACCTTGCCTAAAGCTAAAGAATTAAGAATGTTTGCTGAGCCACTGATTACCTTATCAAAAGATGACAGTGTTGCTAAGCGTCGTTTTAGCGTTTGCTAGATTGCGTGACCGTGAAGTGGTGACTAAGTTGTTTAATGAATTAGGTCCACGCTATAAAGAGCGTAACGGTGGTTATCTCAGAATCATGAAATGCGGGTTTAGACCAGGTGACGATGCGCCTATGGCTTATGTCGAATTAGTTGACAGACCTGAATAGAATATTGCTTTATAAAAATCCAAAAACCCCACATATTGAACAATATGTGGGGTTTTTGTTTTTTGGTTACCAACTTAATACGGGACAGGTCATTCAGAACGCAGGACGCCGTATATACGTCCCTGTAGGCTTGGCGGCAGCATCCCTGCTGCCGACACCTGCGTTCTAAACGCACTGCCCATCATAAGTGTGTAGCCGTTTTTATTAGTCTAAGTATTCAAAAAGCGCGATGATTTTATTAATATTGGGCACATGTCTAACAACGTTAATAACAACTTGTCCTTCATTTCTATGAAGCTGTCCCATTAAATACGCTGTTGACTGCACAGTAACGACTTTAACCATTTGTGGTTCAAAATCAGGTAGCGTTTGTATTTGATTTAAGGCCGATAAAATTGCATTGTTAATTTGTTCATCGTTATAGAGTGTTTCAGGTTGCGGCAATTGCTCAAGAGCTATGTGATCATGAACCAACTTAACGTCATTAATATTGCGTATGGTCGTGATAATATCGTTTTTGACTTTTTGATTTAGCGCTACGCCTGCTACCAATACGGTTTTATTATAAGCCTTAATTCTAATCATTGATGCAGCCGTTAACTCGGCTTGCTCTTGTAATTCCTCATAACTATCTTGTTCAATTGTTTTATCTGTTTCGATTATTTCAATAGGTCGTCTATCATGTAACGCTAAGTGATTGAGCTCACTTGGCGCATCTTGCACATGATGAGTACATGAACTCGTAGTTAAGATTATGATAGTCAATAAAATAATTCTAATCATACGCTAGCCAAAAAGTTGATGATCAATTAAGTCGCATAAGCAATGAGTAATCAATACTTGTGATTCAAGAGCGTAAGCGCTATGGCTTGTAGGTATATGTAGCTCAATATCGGTTTCATCTAATAAAGTGGAGAGCATGGTTTCGTTGCTGTTGGTGAAAGCAATGACCGAAATCTCCTTATCATGTGCAACATTAATGGCTTTAGCTAGATTACTCATTTGTTGTCCGTCAGAATAAGTGACTAAAATGTCGCCTGCTTGCCCTAACGTTCTAATTTGTTTTGAAAATATATCATCAAAGTGATAATCCCCTGCTATTGCTGTCATGGTAACAGAATCATTGTATAAAGCGATAATAGGCAAGGCGGGTCGCTCTCTGTCGTATTGATTGAGTAATGCGCTGACTAATAGCTGAGCGCAAGCAATAGCTCGGCCGTGCGCGCATACTAGTATTTTTTTGTCGTTAAGCAGTGTTGACACAAGTCGTTGTGAAGCAAATTCAATAATTTCGGTTAAGCTGCTTAAACTGTCTTGCTGAATTTGTTGGCTATCGGAAAAATGACTAATAATTCTATCTTGTAAACTCATTGCTCTAAAAGGCGTTTTTAATCCAATTAATGTGGTTATCACCAGAAATGGCTACGACATCAAAGCGTATCGCTTTATGATGGGGTTTTAGCGATAGATAATAATGTGTAGCGGCTATTATACGCGATTGCTTGGTTGCTGTGACGCTTTCGGCCGCACTGCCAAAACGATCCGATTTGCGATATCTGACTTCCGTGATGACTAGCGCGTCTTTTTCCCGCATGATTAAATCAATTTCTCCAACTTTGCAGCGAAAGTTTTTTTCGACTAAGACTAAGCCTGCATTGAGCAAAAACTGTAATGCTTGATTTTCAGCAAATTCCCCGCGAAGTAAATGAGCATTTTTCTTTATAGGCATAAGCAACCGAGCTTTCATTGAGGATATGTTATGACGACTGAACCAGGTAAGTTGTATGTGGTGGCAACACCTATTGGTAATTTGGCGGATATAAGTTTTAGAGCTATTGAGACATTGAAACAGGTCGATTTAATAGCCGCTGAAGATACTCGCCATATCAAAATGTTATTACACACCCACCAAATTAACAATAAAGTCATTTCACTACACGAGCATAATGAAGAAAAAGCAGCCTTAGTTGTGCTTGAGAAATTAGCCCAGGGGGAGTGTATCGCTTTAGTCTCTGATGCCGGAACGCCGTTAGTAAGTGACCCTGGTATGCCATTAGTCAAACAAGCGAAGGAAAAAAGGTTTTGCAGTGGTGCCGATTCCAGGGCCATGTGCGTTAATAGCTGCGTTATCGGTATCAGGTATGGCCATGTCGCGTTTTAGCTTTGAGGGTTTTTCGCCACGTACATCCTCAGCGCGTAAAACTTTTTTTGCTGAAAGAGCAGGGTTAGCTTACACCTGGGTATTTTATGAGTCTAGTCATAGAATTTTAGCATCGTTATATGACTTAGCTGAAATCGTATCGCCTAGTCGCGAAATTGTAATTGCACGCGAAATGACAAAAATTCATGAAACTATCATGAAGACAACGGTAGGACAAGCGATAGCACGAGTAGAAAGCGACCCAGATATGTCCAAAGGCGAATTTGTTGTGATTGTGGCAGGGATAGAGCGTAACGATAAAGACTTGGGACTTACTGAAGAGCAGAATAAGGTGTTAGCGATTTTGCTAAGAGAGTGCTCTATTAAAACAGCAGTAGCTATGGCGGCTGAGATTACCGGAGCGAGAAAGAAACTGCTTTATCAACAGGCATTGTTATTGCAGAAAAATGCTGTTTAAAATTAACTATGCAAATAACGTACAAAAACCGCTAAGAAATTTTTAAATATGTTAAAATTTACGAAGAAAGAGTTGGCTGAGCAGTCGCTGTTTTTATCGTTAAGATAAAATGGAGGAAAGTCCGGGCTCCATTGGGCAGAGTGCCAGGTAACGCCTGGGAGGTGTGAGCCTACGGAAAGTGCCGCAGAAAATAAACCGCCTATCAGAAATGATGGGTAAGGGTGAAAAGGTGCGGTAAGAGCGCACCGCGCAACTGGTAACAGGGGTGGCATGGTAAACCCCACTCGGAGCAAGATCAAATAGAGGAACATACGCGTGGCCCGCGCGGTTCCTGGGTAGATTGCTTGAGCTATAAGGTGACTTTTAGCCTAGATGAATGGCTGTTCTCGACAGAACCCGGCTTACAGGCCGACTCTTTCTGCTTTTTTCCATATCCCGCTAGTAATTTCGGTAAAATCCGCTTTTATCCTACACAATAAAGAATGTTGCGCTTGTTGTATCCTCAAGGCAGCATTAGTCCCTTCTATTATCCTCACATAGCGCTAAAATACGCGTTGGTTTTGCCTTGACTGTTTGCTAATAATGAAAGAATTTCTAAATACTCGTCGTTTATTATGTCCGTTACCGGTTATCCGCACCCAAGATAAAGTTAAACAGTTGCAACCAGGTACGGTGTTAGAAGTTGTCGGTACCGACCCTGGTTTGCTGCAAGATATTCCGGCGTGGTGCCGGATTAACGGTCATAACGTATTAGAGACTAAGGCAGAGCATCATGAA
>NZ_LAJX01000259.1 GCF_000963695.1 Methylocucumis oryzae | reverse complement strand
CTCCTGCATTGCTCTACCTCCTGCATCCGTGCAGTCGTGAGTTTTCTGCATTCACCACATCCTTGTGGCTTCAGGTGTCGGCAGCAGGGATGCTGCCGCCAAGCCTACAGGGACGTATTTACGGCGTCCTCGGCAACTGCTCCTGCGTTGCCCTACTACACGCCATCCATGGCGTTATGCGTTCTGAATGCCCTGTCCCGTCTTAAGCTGGTAACCCGAAAACTTGACTGTTCAGAGTATACGTTGTTTATTTCGCGTTGCTTTCTTGTTTAATGAGCAGATTCATGACTTCAATCATTTTTTCGTGAGTACCTGCTAATGGGCCGTTGGTCACATATTTACCGTTGATAATAATCGCGGGTACGCCGGTTAGTCCGTATTTAGCGGCTATAGCAGGGGCTTGGCGCATTTTTGAGTCAACAGCAAATGAGGAAAAGGCTTCGCGAAAATCGCTCTCTTTAACACCGTGCTCGGTAAAAAACACGGCTAATTCGTCTTCGGTTTCTAACTTTTGTTTTTTATTTTGAATAGCATCAAAAAAATCGGCATGGATTTTATCAACCACACCTAGCGCTTCAGCAACAAAATAGGCACGGGCGTGTTTACCCCATGCTTCGCTAAATACGGCAGGTTGTCTAATAAATTCAACATTAGCCGGTTTGCTTTTCAGCCATTTGTTGAGTTCGGGTTCAAACGCATAACAATGCGGGCAGCCATACCAGAAAAATTCAATGACTTCAATTTTATCGGCATGTTGTGTGGGTTGAGGTGGATTTAATACTTCGTAGCCTGGGCCTTCTGCATATACCCACGGTGTTATAGCAACTAATAAGATGAATAAGCTGTATCGGGCTAATTTTTTGAGCATTTTATCCTCCAGTGTGTAAGGTAAGCGAAGTATTATTTCATTACTGAAATACGGTAAGCGACGGCTTTGATTTCATCCAGTGTCATTTTTTTCGCAATCATAACCATCATGTTGTCAGGATTGTTGCTACGATTGCCATTTTTAAAATCGGTAAGCGTTTTAATTAAATAATCAGCATGTTGTGATTTTAAAGAAGGAAAGCCTGCGGGCTTATTGCCTTCAGCCGTAGGGCCATGACAGGCGATACAGGCTGAAACTTCTCTGGCAATATCGCCATTTCTATATAAATCAGCCCCTTGGCTAAGCATTTTTTGAATGTCGGCTTCGGTTTGCGCTGGAATATCATCGTCTTCATCGTCATCAGGCTCGGGTTTGGGTAATGCGTTGGCGCTAATTTTTTGTTCTTCGTAATAGGCGGCTATGTCCAGAATATCTTTTTCTGATAAGCCCTTGGCGATAGTCGCCATCATAGGGTCTTTGCGGGTGCCGTTTTTGAAGGCGAGTAATTGTTTTTCTAAATATGTTGCATGTTGTTGTGCAAGCTTAGGGAATGTTGCTACCATGCTATTGCCGTGTTCACCGTGGCAGCTTACACATGTTGCGGATTTTTCTGCACCAGCGCTGCCATTACCTTCAGCCATTACAGGCCCTGAACCAGCCGTTGATGCCAACAGGATAAATGCAAGCCATTTTGTTTTCATTATTATAGTTCCCCCGTCGGAAGATGTGTTTGGGCCTTTATGAACACAGGCCGCTAAAAACCACGATTCTACCTTAATTAACACGCTGACGCGAGGCAGCAATGAACCCCATTTATCATCAAGCTACGTTTATTAAAAGTTCTCCGACTCTAACGGTTGCGCCAAAAGACGAGGGTAAGGAAATTGCCTTCGCTGGTCGCTCTAATGCAGGTAAATCCAGCGCTCTGAATGCGATTACTCGGCAATCTTCACTCGCACGGACGAGTAAAAACGCCGGGACGCACACAAATGCTTAATTTTTTTCTATCACAGAACAGCTACGCTTTGTTGATTTACCCGGTTACGGCTATGCGCAAGTGCCGGCCGATGTGCAGAGAAAATGGCAAAAGTCAATGGAGCAGTATTTAAACCAACGTCAGTCGTTATGTGCGCTGGTTTTGGTTATGGATATAAGACACCCGTTAACGCCGTTTGATACCCAACTGATTTCGTGGTGTGAGCATGCGCAACTGCCTTTGCATATTTTATTAACTAAAGCCGATAAGCTGACGTATGGCGCAAGCAAAAACACTTTATTACAAGTGACTAAAACGCTATCGACATCGACGAGTCCTGTTTCATTGCAATTATTTTCATCGTCGAAAAAAACAGGGATTGATGATGCTCATGTCGCGTTGGATAGGTTATTTGGGCTTACTGCTGAAACTGGGCAAGGTTTAGAGCCGGTGTAAGAGAGGAAAACATGGAGTTATATGCATTTCCGTTTGCCGGAGGTGGTGAGCATTGTTATCGTGAGTTAGAGCCTTATCTGACCCATGCAACATTAAAAACTCAAGCATTACCGGGACGAGGCCGTTTGTTGAATAAACCTTGCCTTAGACGGTTAGATGAGTTGCTAGATTTTTTGTTGGCGGGTATCGCGTTCGATTTGCATAAACCGTATGCTTTTTTTGGCCATAGTATGGGGGCGTTTATTGCCTATATGTTGACGCGAAAAATTATTGCCTACCATTTGCCTGCGCCTAAGTTATTAATTTGTTCAGGCCGTAAAGCACCGACCATTATTGATGCTGACCCTAAGCATGTTTATCCAACGTCTGCGTTTAGAGCCATGTTACAAGAGTTGGGTGGGATTCCTGAGCTTGTATGGCAAGATGAGGATTTAATGGCGTTGTTTGAGCCGATTATCCGTGCTGATTTTGAGTTAATTGAAACGACTTATTATCAAACGGGAGCACCTATAGAGCTGCCTATTCATCTGCTTTTAGGTCGCCAAGACCTGATTTCTAGCGTTGATGCCTATGCTTGGCAACAGGAAACGACATTGCCGTTAACGGTGAGTTATTTTTCAGGGGGGCATTTTTATTTTCAGCAAGATTGGCAAAGTTTGGCCAATAAAATCAATAGTATTTTAGCTACTTGTTAACCTGGTGCGTGTTGCGGGATTCTCAGTTCGCTTGAGAATCCCTTATGACTCATCCGTTAAGCGTATGGATGTTCGAGAATAATGGTTTCGTCGCGATCCGGTCCTGTGGATAAGATAGCTATTTTAACGCCAATTAATTGCTCGATACGTTTGACATAAGCCTTGGCGTTTTCAGGTAACGCGGCAAAATCAGTAATTCCAGCCGTTGTTTCTGACCAGCCTGGCATTTCTTCTATGATAGGTTGGCATTGTGCATATTGGTCGGCGCCGAGGGGTGCAATTTCTGTGGTTTGACCATTTATAGTGTAGGCGGTACAAATGCCGACTTTTTTCTAAGCCATCTAAGACATCTAGTTTGGTAAGGCAAATGCCGCTTACGCTGTTGAGTTTGACGGATTTACGCATGGCTACTGCATCAAACCAGCCGGTACGGCGTTTGCGGCCTGTGGTTGCGCCATATTCAAAGCCTTGTGCGCAAAATGCGCTCCCCAATGTCATTGTTTAATTCGCTAGGGAAAGGGCCATTACCAACGCGTGTGGAGTAAGCTTTAGTAATACCTAAAACATAATCAAAATCTAATAAGCCAAAACCACTGCCTGTTGCAGCACCTCCGGCGGTAGTGTTAGACGACGTGACATAAGGAAATGTGCCGTGGTCTATGTCTAATAATGCCCCTTGTGCGCCTTCAAATAAGATGTTATTGCCATTCGCTTGATGTTGATATAACGCTTCGCTGACATCGCATAACATAGGTTTTATGGCTTCAGCGTGATTCAGTGCTTCGTCTAAGATTTTTTGATAATCAACCGGTTGTGCTTGGTAATAATGCGTTAATAAAAAGTTATGGTAGTCGACTAGCTCTGATAATTTTTCAGCAAAACTCTTCGCATCGCGTAAGTCGCCTGCGCGTAATCCACGGCGTGCGGCTTTGTCTTCATAGGCAGGACCTATGCCGCGTCCTGTTGTACCTATCGCTTTATCGCCGCGTGCTTTTTCGCGCGCTTGGTCTACGGCGATATGTACCGGTAAAATCAGCGTACATGCTTCGCTGATTAATAAGCGCGAGCGTACATTAACGCCTGCTTCTTCTAAAAAAGCTATTTCATGTAATAACGCTTCAGGCGATAACACAACGCCGTTGCCGATTAAGCATTGTACGTTATCGCGTAATATGCCAGATGGAATTAAATGTAAAACGGTTTTTTGACCTTTAATTACTAAGGTGTGACCCGCATTATGTCCACCTTGAAATCGTACTACCGCTTGAGCTTGTTCAGTCAGCAAATCGACGAGTTTGCCTTTACCTTCGTCGCCCCATTGCGTGCCTATGACGATGACGTTTTTTTCCCATGTTTTTTTCCTGTATGTTTAAGCGAGCGGTTGAATGACCCAATGTTGGTCTTCGTTTTGAATTAGTATGGATTGGCAGCCTAAGTCCTTAGCATTACCTGTTTGTCCTGGTAACTGTTGAATAACTATTTTGTTTTGGGCGCGCAAATCTCTAATCATCTGCTGTAAATCAGCGTCGACGCTGTAGGGAGCAAAAAATGCGTTCAGTTACGCTAGGTTCTAGCTTTGCCAGTGTCGCCAGTGTTTTTAAATCGGCGCTAAAACCGGTGGCCGGACGCGCGCGACCAAATACTTTACCAATATTATCATAGCGTCCGCCTCTAGCTATTTCCTTGCCAACGCCAGGAATGAACGCGGCAAAGACAACGCCGGTATGATAGTGATAACCGCGTAGCTCTGCTAAATCGAAACTTATATCAAGCGCCGGGAAGCGTTGGGCTATCTTTTCAGTGAGTATTGATAAATCTTGCAAGGCCTCGGTAACTATAGGATGTGATGTGTTTAGTGCTTTGATAGCCTCTGCTAAATCTGAAGATTCGCCATTAAGATTGGGGAGTTGTAATAACTGCTCAGCAATATCGCTTGTTAACTGATAGTCTGTTAATAACACGTTTAACTCGGTGCGGTCTTTGCGTTGCAAGACCGCGAATAATTCCCGCTCTTGTTGAGCATTTAAGCCCGCTTGTTCGGCTAACGCTCTATAAATGCCGACATGACCTAAGTCTAAATGAACCTGTGTTAATCCGGTTAACGCTAGCATTTCTAGCATTAAACAAATAACTTCAAAATCGCTCTCTAGGCCTTTATGCCCATAAAGCTCTGCACCGATTTGCATAGGGCTGCGGCTTTTCTCCAGCGCATCACCGCGTGTATGCAATACGGTGCCGGTGTAACATAAGCGCGTAGGCCAGTCATGTTTTAAATTATGGGCATCGATACGGGCAACTTGAGGTGTCATGTCGGCTCTGATGCCTAGTAACTCACCGCTAATTTGATCGGTTAATTTAAATGTTTGTAAGTCGAGGTCATGCCCAGCGCCTGTGAGTAAGGAGTCTAAGAAATCGATAAAAGGAGGAATGACTAGGTCATAACCCCAGCAATTAAACATAGTTAATAACTTAGAGCGCAAGCTTTCTACGTGCTGTGCTTGTTCCGGTAATAACTCTTCTATGCCATCCGGCAATAACCAGGTGTTTTTTTGTTGCATGATTGTCCCACTCAAACAAAAAAACGCTCCATGCGGAGCGTTTTGTGGTTATCAGTGTTGTTAATTATTTATTTAGGTGTTTTTAAGTATCGGAAGAATTCTGATTCTGGGTCTAACACCATCATGCCTGAGTTGGCAAATGTCTTTTTATAAGCGTTTAAGCTTTTATAAAAAGCAAAGAACTCAGCATCTTGCCCATAAGCTTGGGCATAAATTTCTGACGCTTTAGCATCGCCTTCACCGCGCAGTTTTTCAGCTTCTTTATACGCATTAGCCAAGGTGACAACGCGTTGTCTGTCAGCATCAGCGCGAATTTTTTCGGCCGCTTCTGCGCCTTGCGAGCGGAATTCTCTGGCGACGCGTTCACGTTCAGCTTCCATACGGCTAAATACTGACGCGCTGACTTCATCAGGCAAATCGATGCGCATTACCTGCACATCTATGATTTCCATGCCTAAGTCGGCCGCTATCGATTTAGAGTTATTGATTAAAATATCGCGTATGGTGCGGCGATCAGTAGAGACCAATTGTTTAATATTACGCTTACTGAATTCACTGCGAAAAGCGTCTTTAATAATTTGATCTAATCGTAGGTTGGCTTGGTCAATGTCTCCTGATACCACTGTATAAAATTTGGTTACATCGCCTATGCGCCATTTGACGAATGAATCAACAATAACGTTTTTTTCTTTTCAGCGGTTAGAAAAACGCTCAGGTCTTGATGACATGGTTTGAATTCTAGCATCAAACAATTTAACCGTATTCAGAAAAGGGATTCTAAAGTGTAAGCCTGGTGAATAATCGCTTTTAATAATTTCACCAAACTTAAATTTAATAGCTTTTTCGGCTTCATTAACGGTAAAAACGCTCATAAAACCGAGTAATAAGATGAAACTAGCAATCGCTAATCCTAATTGATTTTTAGTCATTTAACGCCCCCTGGCTTCACGGCCACGCGTTGAGTTTCGTTCAGCGGCATGTGCGTCTGCTTCGTTAACTTGTGTTTGTGCTACGCTACTAGGCTGGTTATTAATCGATTCGCTAATGCTTCCAACAGGTTGTGCTGGTGTAGCTGTGTTGGTATGGGTAAGTTTGTCCAGCGGTAAATACATGATGTTATTGCTTTTAACATCGACTAAAATTTTATTGGTTCCCGATAACACAGTTTCGATAGCATCCAGATAAAGTCGTTTTCTGGTGATTTCAGGTGCTTTGCTGTATTCGCCGTACAGTTTGCTAAAGCGATTAGTTTCCCCTTCGGCTTGGGCAATGACTTGTTCCTTATAGCCTTCCGCTTCTTGAAGTTTTCTTGCCGCAGCGCCCCTGGCTTTAGGTACGACATCATTGGCATAGGCTTGCGCTTCATTAATTAAGCGTTGCTCGTCTTCTCTCGCTTTAATCGCATCGGCGAATGCGTTTTGCACTTGTTCTGGTGGTTGGGCATCTTGTAAATTAACGCTGGTAATTTGAATGCCCGATTGGTATCTATCCATGACTTCTTGGATTTCTTTTTTAATTTCGGTCACGATTTCACTGCGCCCTTCGGTTAACACAAAATCCATAGTATTGCCGCCTATGACGCCACGCTCAGCGCTTTCTGTAACTTGTTTTAACGTGGCAGCAGGGTTTACGATGCTAAACAAAAAATTGCTTAGCGTCTTTGACTTGGTATTGCACAGCCAGTCTGACATCAACATAGTTTTCGTCTTTGGTTAACATCAATGATTCTTTTAGAACGGAACCTGTCGCTTGGTCATTACCCATCGCGCTACGATACCCTACTTCTATGAAGCGTTGTTGTTTTACGTTGACAATGGTGACTTGTTCTATTGGCGCGGGAATATGCCAATTTAAGCCCGCTTGAGTGATGCCGATGAATTGTCCAAATCGTGTTTCAACCCCATGATTACCTTCATCGACAGTGTATATGCCGCTAAATGCCCAGATGATGAGGCCGATAGCAATTACGATAGTGCTAATGCCCTTCATTGGTGCATGGGTTTCGTTATTATTGGGGGAGCGGCCATCGCCATTATTGCCCGCCGGTAAAAAATTTAGTTAATTTGTCTTGTAACGAGCGTATTGCTTCGTCGAGGTCCGGTGGGTTGTTATCATCACCTCTACCGCTCCAGGGGTCTTTTTTATCGCCGCCGGGTTCATTCCAGGACATACGTTTCTCCGTTAGGATTTGTTAAGTGTGTAAGGCGCGCTGCTTTTTAAATACCGCTACAATTTATGCCATTTCTTAAGCGATAAAATCTATAGACAGTTAGCGTAACAAAATATTAGGCGCTTTGAGTTTCTGGTTATTCTATCGTAATTTCTACGATTATGATTGAGTCTGTTATAGGCTGCATTAGCTTTCGTGTTGATAATCTTCCACACAAACATCTTTTAACAGGCCTAAATGCTTAGGGTCGATTTCAATGATTAAGCAAGAGTGGCCCTGTTCGTCAATATCCTCGGCAATAATATTCGCGCAAGAAAATAATTTTGCCCGAATGCCTGCCTGCGCGGGTGTTAACCAGCAGCGTTTATACCTTTTTTGTGGCTGAGAATAACTCGGCGAGTGCGTCGGTTAATAGTTGAATGCCGATTCCGGTTGCAGCAGATAACCACACCCGTATGGGTTTGCCTGATTCATCTCTGTCTATGCGTGGTTGTGCATCGTCAATTAAATCGATTTTATTGAATATTTGTAATTGCGGAATCTTATCTGCGTTAATTTCAGTTAAGACTCGATTAACTTGTTCGATAATATCATCGCGCTCATCGCTGTAGGCATCGATAACATGCAGCAATAAGTCTGCTTCGCTTGCCTCTTGTAGTGTTGATTTAAAGGCTGCGACAAGTTCGTGCGGCAGGTGTCTGATGAAGCCTACCGTATCGGCTAATACGACTTCTGAATGGGCATTTAGCTTAAGACTGCGTAAGGTTGGATCTAATGTTGCAAATAATTGATCCGCAGCGTAAATGTCAGCGCCGGTTAACGTGTTAAAAAGCGTAGATTTTCCTGCGTTGGTGTAGCCAACTAACGATACCGTCGGAATTTCGGACTTTTTTTCGCTTGCTACGAACTTGGTGGCGCTGTTTATCAACTTTGTCTAGGCGCTGTTGGATTTGTTTGATTCTGACGGCTAATAGGCGTCTATCGGTTTCTAACTGGGTTTCGCCAGGTCCGCGTAAACCAATACCGCCTTTTTGCCGTTCTAAATGCGTCCAGCCACGAACTAAGCGCGTGGATAAATGTTTTAATTGGGCTAGTTCTACTTGCAGTTTGCCTTCAAAGGATTGGGCTCTTTGCGCAAATATATCGAGAATTAAGCCATTTCTATCGACGATACGAATGCCTAAAAATTTTTCTAAGTTTCTTTCTTGGCTAGGTGTTAAGGGATGGTTAAACAACACGACATCAGCGGCATGAGTTTCAATGGCTAACTTAAGTTCTTCTAGCTTGCCTTGGCCAATAAAGAATTTCGGGTCAGGGCGTTGGCGGCTGCCGATGACAGCATGGACAGGTTCAGTGCCTGCAGACTTGGCTAACTCCTGTAATTCGAGAAAGTCTTCTTGTCCAGCATGGCAGGATAGATGAACTAAGATAGCGCGCTCACCTGATTCAGGGCGATCAAACAATGAATAACCTCTGTGCGTAACGTTATTCGTCGATGCTTTCTTCTTCGTCTCTAGCTAATTTAACGGCTTTGCTAGGGACGATAGTTGAAATAGCATGTTTATACACCATTTGGCTAACAGTGTTTTTTAGCATAATGACATATTGATCGAATGAGTCTACTTTGCCTTGTAATTTAATACCATTGACAAGAAATATCGATACAGGAGTATGTTCTTTCCGTAACGTATTCAAAAAATTGTCCTGCAAGTTTTTGGCCTTTTGACATCCAATTTCTCCTTATTTTTATAGCTCAAATTATTTAGTGTGTGTGCCGGCGCTGACAAATCAATAGACTAAAGATTTGTATCAGAATGTGTTCAGGTAATGCCAAAACGTCTTGATAACCGGTCTTGACCTGATTTAAGTAGAGGAAATAGCTTATTCAGGTGAGTTAGTCGACTTAATTTTAACAATAGATACGGTTGTTTGCTCTTGTTTTATTAGTGAGCATTTTAATTTCACTGTTAAGCGG
The DNA here is from genome assembly GCF_000963695.1 of Methylocucumis oryzae. Taxonomy (GTDB): domain Bacteria; phylum Pseudomonadota; class Gammaproteobacteria; order Methylococcales; family Methylomonadaceae; genus Methylovulum; species Methylovulum oryzae. The sequence goes on along the minus strand of NZ_LAJX01000259.1, from coordinate 811 downwards.
CGGAAATCCTCTTCATTTACTGCATCTTGCTTCGTGATTAACAGCGATTTAAAACGCTTTTGTTTAGACTTAGTGCCGCTTAAGTATCTTATGTGTAAAACAATAATATGTTTTGTCAAAACAGATGACGGCAAAATGTGAATGTATTCAGTCTCATCTGTTTGGGTAAGTGTCCAGCCGGATGTATTGTATTTTATCCTAATCTTACATGAAACAGATTGGTTGTATATTTTTACGAAATAAAAAAGCAGTAGAACAGCGCTTAAAATTTTTGTGGTAATTTCTAAGTCGCATAGCACTATTCCAGATGTTGCACAGCTTAGCATAACCAGTTGACCATGCTTAACCAACAAAGCAGGTTTTATATCTATTGATAGTAAGGATTGTTCTTGGTTTAACAAGTGGTGATGAAAAATTTTATTAGTCACGATAAATCAATCAGCTGTTAAAGCTGTTGATGGTTAAGTGCGATTGTTATTGGCACAGTCCATTCTTGTGGGCTTAGTAGGCTGCCACTCTAAATACCCTGTTCCTACTAAAATGTGTAGCCATTAATTAGCGATTGTATTTAGTGTGATTGTGTATGTCTACAATAAAAATATTTTGCGCTGTAGATAAAATCTATAGCCGAAAGAATATCTTAGCGATATTAAGGTTTCTAAATATCAGATTGCTCAAAAAAATCCTTGACACTTTGAGTTGAGGGTATATAATGCACAGCTCTTCAGCGCAGAGAGGCGCTGGTGGGGAGAAGGAAAGGGAAGCGGGAATGAAAAAGGAAGTTGACAAAGAGAAAAGGGTTCTGTAGAAT